>JANYHG010000090.1 GCA_025359165.1 Hyphomicrobiaceae bacterium | reverse complement strand
GATCGCGACGGCACAGCGGTACACGACGATGCATCCGGGCACCAAGGAAGCGGCGCTGGCGCATCACATCATCGCGTCGGCCCACTTCGACGGCATTCGCGATCCGCAGCGCGATCAGACCGCGACACGCAAGGCGCTCGTGGAACTGAAGACGCTGGTGCAGCGCTATCCCGAAAGCCCTTACAGCCGTCAGGCGGAGAACCGCGTTCGTATCGCCGAGGATGTGCTGGCCGCGTCTGAAATGAACGTCGGACGGTATTATCAGAAGGCGAACAATCAGGTCGCGGCGATCAACCGATTCAAGGTGGTCGCGACCGAGTATCAGACAACGGCGCATGTCGAAGAAGCGCTGTATCGGCTCGTAGAGTCGAACATGACGCTGGGTATCGTTCCGGAAGCACAGGCGGCCGGCGCAGTGCTCGGCCACAACTTCCCGAACTCGAGTTGGTACAAGGAAGCACACGCGCTGCTCAAGAACAGCGGTGTCGCGCCGCAGTCCGGTGGCTGGCTGGCGAGCGCGTGGAAATCGGTGCTGCCAGGCGCGCAGCAAGCCAAGCCCGCCGTTGCGCCACAACCGGTGCCCGAGGGCCTGCCGTCGCCGGATCAAATGCCCAAGCCAGCCGCGCCAGCTTCGAGCGATATCCCGACCGCAAGCACCGCCAAGCCGAAGCAGATGGGCCTCGGCCTCGCGCCGACGGGTGCGACTGTCGCGGCGCGCTGAACCCGCCCGCTGTGCCGCAACGCGTTATTGCTGGATTGCGCGACATCGCTCGACGTCGAGTGTCCGTTCAAGGCGCATGGGCGGGCATGGCTGGGCATGGCGTCGTGAAGCTCGGCGGCACACATCTGTTTTGATTCGGTTGTTTTGATTCCGTTGTTTTGATTCGGTGCCAGTCATCGTAATTTGCGCGAAACCGGCGTGAGACATCGTCCGCTTTCGAAGAGAGCTGACGTATATTCCGGCAAATTATTGATCTGGTAGTCCGGCCTCGCGCCATGCGGCAGCGAATGCCGAGAAGACCTCGGGAACCTTTCCGAGCGAGTAGGAAATTGTTCTGATCGTGAATGTGGTGTCGAGCGAACGCGCTTGATTGGCAACTATCCTCGCCTCGTCGATGAGCCCGAGGCGTTGACACGCCGCAGAAAGAAGCAGGTACGGAACGCTGAATTGAGGCGTGACCTCGACCGCACGTCGGGCAGCGCTGCGGGCATCGGTGTAACTGCCGTCGATAAAATGTGCGACGGACAAGGCGAGCAATGCCATATGCGTTTCCAGCGGACTGAAGCGCAAGGCGCGCGAGGCACGCTCGATTGCAATATCCGTCCTTCCCATCCAGGCGAGGCTAAACGCGCTGTTGCAAAGTGCGACAGTGTTGGAATTGCTGATCGACAGAGCGCGGTCGTAGACTTCGAACGCGGTTGCAACGTCGTCGCGCCACCATATGACAAGGGCCGCATAAGCGAGGGTTGTGGCGTCGTTGCTGCCCATGGCGGCCCGGGCATGGTGGATTGCCGCCACGCGATCTTCCTCGTGCAAGCCTCCCCTGCTGAACCGAATGTGGAAGCACCTCGCAAGCTGAGCGTGCGCTCGAAAAAAATCGGGTTCGAGTGCAAGTGCCTTGTTGAGCAGTGCGATCGCAGGCGCGGTGCTGTGCGGCATGTGGACTTGCATGAAAGGTGTTGCTTGAAGCACGAGGTCATAGGCATCGAGGCTGACCGGTCTGTCGCGCTTCATGAGTTCGAGTTCGACCCGCTGGATCGAGGGTTCGAGAGCCGCCACGACACTCACGGTGATCTCGTCCTGCACGGCAAATATGTCATCCAGGACGCGATCGTAGCGCTCGGCCCAGATGTGCATTCCGGTTGATGCCTCGATGAGCTGCGCCGTGATCCGGATGCGATGGTGGTGACGCCTGACACTGCCTTCGAGCACGTAGCGGACGCCAAGGTCCCGGCCAATCTGTTTGACGTCGATGGCACGCCGTTTGAAAACAAAGCTGGAATTGCGTGCGATCACAAACAGCCATTCGATGCGGGACAAACCCGTAATGATGTCCTCGACTACGCCATCGGCGAAGTATTCCTGCTGGACGTCGTCGCTCATATTGTAGAAGGGAAGCACTGCGATCGACGGCCGGGCAGGCAGCGAGCGAGTAGCGGAAATGTTCGGCGCGGACGTCACTTCGTGCTCGGGAATGACACCCGTGAGCCGATAACCCCGCCCCGGCTCGTTGAAGACGAAGCCCGGCCCGGGATCACCGTTATCGAGGACTTTTCGAAGGCTCGAGATGTGGACATACAGCGCGTTCTCCTCGACCACGAGACCAGGCCATACACGGTCCATCAATTGATCCTTGGTGACCACCTGGCCACCTGCCGAAGCCAGCACGCACAAGATCTCAAATGCTCGGCTGCCGAGACGGATCGGCTGCCCTGCCTTAGTGAGTTCATGGCGGCTGATGTCGAGGGTGTAGGCGCCAAACCTTATATGCTCTTCCGTCACCGTAGCCCCTAGGTCGCAGAAATCGTTCAATTCCAGAACATTTAAGATCACTTAAGATTGCCGAAAAGGACATCAGCGCGAGCCTACGGCATGGTCGAGCAGCCTGAAAGCGAGATGACCGCACGTGAGGCACGCATCAGGGAACCACCCCAGGGGCTACGCCCCGAGGCAGAAGTACGCCCAAATCAAACGCATTCGCACAACAAAAGGAATACTCACATGAACCCCACCAAGACACCGGTCCAGTCCCCGCTGCATCGTCGCGCCGCTCTTGTGACAGCTTTGTCAGCGGCAGGCGGTCTTGCACTGATGGCAGGTCTGGCCGTTGCTCAACAGTCGGCCGACATCGACGCGGTCAAGGCGGCCAACACGGCATTTTATGTTGCGATTTCGGCGCGTGATGTGAAGGCGATGGAGGGCTTGTGGGCCAACAAACCGTACGTGATCAATATCGGCCCGGTCAGCAAGTCCATCGCAGTCGGCTACGAGGATGCCGTCTCCAAGTACTACACAAACAATTTCAACAACGTGTTTTCGGCGGTGAGCGCCGCTATGACGTCGACCTCACAGATACAGACGGACGGAAAGTTGGCTTGGGTGGTCGGCACCGAGAATGCCAAGCTCACGTTCAAAACCGGCGAAGTCCGCGAGTTCGTCACCTTCACGACCAACGTGTTCGAGAAGATTGGCGATCGCTGGCTTATGGTCTCTCATCAGGACGGAATAGTGCCGAAGTAGCTTGAGTGTCACATCTAGCCTCATGCGAGGACGCGGGTTAAAATCGCGGCATGGCTAAAACACCAAAGTCTGCATCTGGTCCTGCAACGGCTGAGGACGAGCACGCGCGCCTTGCGGCGGAAATTGCGCGTCACGATGCGCTTTACTATCGGCAGGACGCGCCGGAGATCTCGGACGCCGCCTACGACGGTTTGCGGCAGCGTCTCGCCGCCCTCGAAAGCGGGCATCCGGAACTCGCCAATCCGGACAGCCCGACGCAGCGCGTGGGGGCGGCTCCCGTCGCGGCCTTCGGCAAAATCGCGCACGAAGTGCCGATGTTGTCGCTGGGGAATGCGTTCGAGGATACCGAGGTCGCCGAGTTCGGCGCGCGCGTGCGGCGTTTCCTCAATTTGAGCGAAGCTGCCGAACTCGTGATCACTGCGGAACCGAAGATCGACGGCCTTTCGATTTCGCTGCGCTACGAACGCGGACGTCTGATCCACGCGGCGACGCGCGGCGACGGTTCCGAGGGTGAGAACGTCACGGCGAACGTGCGCACGATCAGTGACGTTCCCCATACGTTGAAGGGGGCAGACGTGCCCGACGTCATCGATGTGCGCGGCGAGATCTACCTCGGCCACGACGACTTCCGTCGTTTGAATGAGGCGCAGGCGGCGGCGGGCGACAAAATCTTTGCCAATCCGCGTAACGCTGCCGCAGGTTCGCTGCGCCAACTTGACGCGAGCATCACCGCCAGTCGGCCGCTGCGCTTCTTCGCCTACACCTGGGGCGCGGCGTCGTCGCTGCCAGCGGCGACCCAGACAGGGGTCATCGCCGCCTACGCCAGGTGGGGCTTGCCGACCAATCCGCTGATGCGCGCGTGCGCCACGACGGATGCGTTGCTGGCCTATTATCGCGACATCGGCGAGAAGCGGGCGACGCTCGGCTATGACATCGACGGCGTGGTCTACAAGGTCGATCGTCTCGATCTGCAGACCCGATTGGGCTTCGTGTCACGCAGTCCGCGATGGGCGATCGCGCACAAGTTTCCGGCGGAGCAGGCGACGACGATCCTGCGCGACATCGAGATACAGGTTGGCCGCACCGGCGCGCTGACACCGGTTGCCAAACTCGCGCCGGTGACGGTCGGGGGCGTCGTGGTCTCGAACGCGACGCTGCACAACGCCGACGAAATCGCGCGCAAGGACATTCGCATCGGCGACACCGTCGTGGTGCAGCGCGCCGGCGACGTGATCCCGCAGGTGGTCGAAGTGCGGCGCGACAAACGTGGCGCCGATAGCACGCCGTATGTGTTCCCGATCATCTGTCCCGAATGCGGCAGCCATGCGCTGCGCGAAACGGATCACGCGACCGGCGAAACCGATGTGGTGGCGCGCTGCTCGGGCGGGCTGATCTGTCCGGCGCAGGCGAAGGAACGACTGAAGCATTTCGTGTCGCGGCTGGCGTTCGACATCGAAGGTCTCGGCGGCGAAAAGATCGAAGCATTCTATGCGGAAGGCCGCATCATGCGACCGGCCGATATCTTCACGCTGCAGGCGCGGGATGCGAAATCCCTGAAGCGGCTCAGGGATCGCGAGGGGCTCGGCCACAAATCCGTCGACAACCTGTTCAGGTCGATCGAAGCGCGGCGCACGATCGGGCTGGAGCGATTGCTGTTCGCACTCGGCATTCGGCATGTCGGCGAGGGCACGTCGCGCGATCTGGCACGTGCGTTCGGCAGTTATCGGGCATTTCGTGCAGCGGTCGATGCGGCAGCCGTCGCGAGACCCGGACCCGACTATCTGCGGCTTGCGGGCCTCAAAGGGCTGGGTGAAAAAACTGCGGAGGCGCTCATCGCGCACGTCGGGGGAGCGCTGCCGCGCGGCAGCGATCTGTTCGGAGACGGCGGCGCAAGCCCAGGGTTCAGTGCGCTGGTAGCGGGGATCAAAGGCGTGCGAGGTGCGACGGCTGCGGCGCTCGCGGCACAGTTTAAAACGCCGTCCGAGTTCGTGCAGATCGCGCGGCGCGCGGTATCACAACGACCTGGCGACGATTACCGTGCCTTTACTGCACTCAACGGCATCGGAGAAGTGGCGACCGATGCTCTCATCGCGTTCTTCGACGAGGCCCATAATCGCGATGCCGTCGACGAACTTCTCGCGCAGATCTCAGTGAACGATTACGACAGGCCGCAGACGGCTCAGTCGAGCATTACGGGCAAGACGGTGGTTTTTACCGGCACGTTGCCGACACTCGGACGCAACGAAGCCAAGGCACAGGCCGAGCGACTGGGTGCGAAAGTTTCCGGTTCTGTTTCCAGAAAAACAGATTATGTCGTGGCCGGTGCCGATGCGGGATCGAAACTCGACAAGGCGACAGAACTGGGCGTGACGATATTGAGCGAAGCCGAATGGCTCTCGCTGATCGGACAATGAATATACCCGCATTCAGACAATCTGAATGCGGGTTAAATTTATATTATAGATTAGCGTGACGTAAAACGACCGTCACCATCTCTGTGTCGATCGTTGCGATGATCGTTGTGATGATCGTCATCGTCGTCGCGTCTGTTCGAAGACGAGCGGGAACGATGGTTGTCGTCATCGTCGTCGCGACTGCTCGACCGCGAACTATTGCTGGACGATCGACTGCCAACTCGGTTGTCATGATCCCGGTCGGTGACACGACCGCGTCCGTCATCGCTGCGGTGACGCGAGCCTGACAGCCGGTCGGACTCGTTACCACGTAGGCGATGATCTTCGTCGCGATTGGTGACGCGACCACGTCCGTCATCGCTCCGGCGACGTGACTCGTGCAAGCGATCGCTTTCGTTTTCGCTCAGGCGATGATCTTCGTCGCGATTGGTGACGCGACCACGTCCGTCGTCGCTGCGGCGACGTGACTCGTGCAAGCGATCACTTTCGTTTTCGCTCAGGCGATGATCCTCGTCACGATTGGTGACGCGGCCACGTCCGTCGTCGCTGCGGCGTCTGGAGTCGTAGATGCGATCGCTTTCGTTGCCACGCAGGCGGTGGTCGTCTTCGGGATGGGTGACGCGTCCACGTCCGTCATCACTACGATGCCGTGATTCCTGAAGGCGGTCGCTCTCGTTGCCACGCAGACGACGATCGTCCGAACTCATCACTCGGCCTTGGCCGTTGTCGCCACGATGCCGCCGATCCTCGGATTGGGAATCGGAACCGTTGCGCGAATGCCGTTGATCCGAGCGGTCGTCATCATCATCGTTATCGTCGTTGTGACTGCTGGACCTGGCGTTTTTGCTCGAGGCTGCCTCTTTGTGGCGCGGCTGCGACGACCCGGAACGATGCGACTTCATATCGTCGTTGTCATCGTCCTTTGATTCCATTTTTTTAGCCATGAAAGCTCCCTTTTGGAAATGGACTTCAGTTTGGTAACGTCTGGCAAACGTCGACTATTACTGCTGGTTCCATTTAAATTTTCACGGCGAACGGAGAAAATCACGAGCGTTTCCGGCACTTTCAGTGACGGCAATTGATACGCTTACATCGGACGCAGGCATGATAATAGGAATAAAGAATATGTATTCGCTGTTATATGGGCGAGATCAAATGGTCAAACATTGCCGAACGTGAGCGAGGCATCGCTCATAGCCCGCGAGATCCTCGATTTCTCGGCCCTCGGCGACAGCGGTGCGTAGGATGCTACCGCCGGAGGCCTCGATGGCCGCCGTGAGCATCAGGTTTTCTGCGCCGTCGAAATTCTCGATCTGAAGATCCGCGCGATCGCCATCTCCAACCGGAATGCCGCGTAAGCGAAAATCTGCCGCGCGCGCCGCATAGTCGGAAAGTACGTTGGTGTAGCCGAACACGGGGCGGCCCAGCGCACGCATGAAGCCGACTTCGAAGGCAGTGCCGCTGTCCATCGAGACGCCGCGAAACGGCGTCAGATTGGCGATGAGCACGTCGGTGGTGCGCATGAGCGCTTCGTTCGCCGCCGAAATTTTCTGCGCTTGCGCGATTTTGCCGAGGCCGCTGAGATCGAGCGATGCATCGAGCGGATACACCCCGACGAATCCATAGCGCGCGGCGAGATCGCACTTGCGTCGACCAACGGCGATCGGGTCAGGCAGGAACACTTCAGGTCCGGCGAGGTAGATGCGTGGACCGGTCATTGCAACGCCGCGCGGTCGCGCCATTCGCTCGCCGCCTGTTCGGCCTTGAGACGATCGGATTTGCCGAGCTTGCCGAACAACTGCTCGAGCTGCCGGTTGTCGACGCCGTTGGATCTGGCGATGATATGCCACTTGGTGGCTTCCGCCAGATTGACCGGGACGCCTTCGCCGAAGGCCAAGCACAGCGCCAGACGATCCTGGGCGATGGCATTACCTTTCTCGGCAGCGGTGCGGAAAAGCTCGGCACCACGGGTCTTGTTGCGTTCGATGCCCTGGCCGGCGAACAGCACTATGCCCAAATCGAGTTGCGCTTCGGGCAAGCCCGCATCGGACGCGCGCTGATACCATTTGGCGGCCTCGAAAGCGTTGGCGCTCTCGATGCCGTTGCCGGTCGCATACAGCGTCGCAAGATCGTATTGGGCATTCGGCAAACCGTTTTCGGCAGCGTATTGCATATGCGCGAAAGCGCGGCGGGGGTTTTCCGGCTTGCCATCGCCACTCAGGAACTGCAGGGCGAGATTGTAGTTGGCGGCGACGTGCCCCTTCAAGGCTGCCTGCTCGAACATTTTGGCGGCACCGGCGCTGTCTTTCTTGAGCGCGCCGCCTTCCGCCAGCATCACGCCGAACGCGAACATCGCGTTGACGTCGCCGAGTTCGGCCCCCCTGCGATACCACTGCGCGGCCTGGACGTCGTCGCGCGGCACGCCCAACCCTTCCTGGTAAATGCGGCCGGCCAACGTCGCGCCTTGCGGTTCGCCATTGCCGGCTGCGGTTTTTGCGAGTTCGAGCGCGGTCAGATAGCGGCCCTGATCGAACGCTTCGTATGCCGGATCGCTGCCGGCGGTCTTGGCGACGGTGGTGTCGCCACTCGGCGGGGGTGTCGCCGGCAGGGTCGATGGCAGGATCGGCACGGGCGGTGCTTGCGAGCGCGTGGTGATGACGCCCTGGCCGACCGGTGGCAACGGAGCTTTGCCCGGAACAGCGACGGGTGCGGTCTTGAGAATTTTGCTCGCGCCGCCACGGGCCACAGGCGCGACGATACCGTCGCTGGTCCACGAACTGGTCTCGCCCTGTGCCAGCGCGCGACCAGCGAGAGACGCGAGAAGTAAGACCGCTGCAAGCGTTCGCATCATTTCGAAAGCGTCCCCGCATCATCGCCGCGCAACAGCCGCATATCGGCATCGCCGACCAGCTGCATCACGTCGTCGACGCTCTGATCGAGCCGGATGACGAGACCGGCAAAATCGGCACCGTCGTGATCGGCTGTCTCGACCTCGTCGGCAGTCTGCAAATCGAGGGCGACGCACGGCACCTCGAAAATTTCTCCCCACCAGGCGATCAAGGCATCTCGCTCGGCGTGCGCATCTTCGGACATCTGCGTGATGCCGAACGCAACATATTCGGCACCCGCTTCGCCTGCTTCCATCGCCGCGTGACGCGACGCGCCGGCGTCGACGCCGATGCTCGCCTCCGGGCCCAGTACAGCGCGAGCGGCAGCAACTTGAGTGCGGACATCGAGGCCAGCCGGTATGTGTACGCCGTCGGCGCGTAGCGTTTTCGTAAGCTCGACGTTTTCGAACAGGATCGCGGCTGCGCCCTGATCCTGCGCGAGATCGACGAGCGGCTTGACTTCGCCCGCGCCCAACTGATCACCCGGTTTGGGCCGGATCAGCACGGCCGACACGGTTGCCTGCTGAAGTGCCGCCTGAAGCCGCTCGCGCGCGCCCGGGCCGGGCTCGATGACCAGCATGAGTTGGCAGGCGGGCCAGTCGACATCGGAGGCTAAAGGTTTTTTCGATTTGGCCATGATGATCTCGCGGAAGACGGTAGTGCTATCGTCATCTTTTGCGGCAACAGCGCGACGGCGGCAACTGCTCGATTTGTGCGAGGGCTGTCCGCCCTCGCGCTCCCGACCAGGACCTCCGGCCCTGGACCCGATTGTGATGCGTTAGCCATTTCAGCAACTTGTGCGTGCATGTTGTGACCGGGTGTGATATCGCTTTTGCATCCAGATCGTCTGGGGGTGGACCGTGCGCGTACTCGGACCCCGATCTGGGAGCTGGTCAGACGGAGCTGCGGTTCAGGAGCCAAAGCAAGCAGCGTATAACGGCTATTGCGGC
>JANYHG010000070.1 GCA_025359165.1 Hyphomicrobiaceae bacterium | reverse complement strand
GATTCAGGGTAGCCTCTATGCCGCCATCGCGCTGGGTTTGACGCTGGTCTACGGCCTGCTGCGCATTCTCCACGTCGCGCATGCCGCGCTGTTCACGCTCGGCGCCTATGTCGGCGTCATTGTGACCAATGCCACGGGGAGCTTTACCCTTGGGCTTCTACTCGCCATGTTGGCCAGCGGGCTAGCGGGCGTCGGCGTGTTCCGGCTCGGCTATAAGCCGATCCTGAACCGACCTCCGTTCGTCGCCCTGATCGCTTCGATCGGGCTATACATCGCATCTGAAGAGCTGTTCCGCATTGCGTTCGGTGCACAAGGGCTCTCATTCAACCGGCCGCCGCTGCAGACGCAGATCCATCTTTTCGGCGGCCTTCAATTCAAGCTGGCCGAGCTACTGGTGATGGCGGGAACCGCCGCCATTATCGCCGTACTTGCCTATCTGCAGAGCCAAACGCGGGTCGGCATCGCCTGTCAGGCCACGGTATCGGATCCGCAGATGGCCGAGAGTTTCGGCATATCGCTGCAAATCGTCCGCGACATCAACTTTTTCGTCGGCTCCGCGCTCGCGGCGTTCGCCGGTGTTTGGGTCGGGCTGCTGAACAATCTGGTCGAGCCGACGATGGGCAGCGTGCCGGCCTACAAGGCACTGGCAATCATCGTGCTCGGTGGACTCGGGTCCGTTCCGGGCACGCTGATCGCGGCGCTCGCTCTGGGCGTGATTGAAGCTTTCGGCACCATCTATCTCGGCAAGATCCTCGATCGCAATGCTATCGCATTCGCCTTCCTAATCCTGGTTCTTCTTGTCCGCCCGCAGGGCATCTTCGCAACGCGCTGAGGTCGACCATGGCTTATGAAATCACGCTTCTCACGACGATGGGCATCAGTGTGCTGTTTGCCCTGTCACTCAACCTGATCACCGGTTTTTGCGGCCAGATCAGTCTCGGACATGCGGCCTTCCTGGGCATCGGCGCCTACGCATCGGCCATGTGCTCGCGGGCCGGCATGCCATTCCTGGCCACCATCCCACTCGCCATGCTGCTCGCTGGCCTGGTCGGCATCGTCGTCGGGCTGGCCAGCCTGCGCGTCCGCGCCGACTTCCTCGCCATCACCACGATGGGCGTAGGCTTCCTGTTTGTCGGCATCGTGCGGCAACAGGATGCACTTGGCGGCGAACTCGGGATTTCCGGTATTCCCGATCCGGGCATGTCGAAGACCGCGTTCATGCTACTATCACTGGCGATGGCTGCTGCCGCGGCCGCACTCTCCTTCTACATTAAACGGTCTTGGATGGGCCGCGTGTTCAGCGGTATCTCCGAGGACGAGGATACGATGCGCGTGCTCGGCATCGATGCGCCGGCATACAAATTGTGGGCCTTTGCGATCGGCACGGCGCTCGCTGGCGCGGCAGGCGCGCTCTATGCGCATCATCTCAAATTCATCGGACCGGATAGTTTCGGTTTCGTCGAATCGATCACCGTTCTTTCCATGGTCGTCGTCGGCGGCATTGGCTCGGTGCTGGGCGTCACAATTGCAGCCGCCCTGCTGAGTGTCTTGCCTGCCTGGTTCCAGGTGATCGGCGACTACAAGCTGCTCGTCTACGGCGGCTTATTATTCCTGATGATGCGGTTCGCTCCGGGTGGCCTTGCAAGCATTCTCTCCGCCATCTTCGGCAAATCGCGTGCAAAAGAAGCAGGTGCAGCATGAGCAACGAACTCCTGCGTGTCATCGACGCGACGGTACGGTTCGGCGGGCTGACGGCCGTCGATCACGTGTCCTTCGAGGTCAGACGAGGCGAACTTCTAGGTCTGATCGGCCCGAACGGCGCAGGCAAGACGACAGCCTTGCGCAGTGTAACGGGCGTCGTCGCGCTCAGCGAGGGTCGCGTCGAGCTTGATGGCGAGCGCATCGACCAGTTGCCGATCGCCAAGCGCATTCGCAAGGGCCTCTCGCTGTCACAGCAGATGGTCAAGCCACTGCGCGAGATGTCGCTTCTCGACAACGTCGCGCTCGCCGCCGGCAGTGACAAGACGCAATCCCCACTCAAGGCGCTGATGCAGGTAGATGTCGCACGTGAGCGTGAAGACGCACACGCCATGCTGAAGCGCGTCGGCATCGATCATCTGGCAAATGACATGCCCGGCATCCAGCCGCTTGGCATCTTGAAACGCCTCGAGATGGCGCGAGCGATGGCGCTGAAGCCGAAGCTGCTGTTGCTCGACGAGCCTCTGGCGGGCCTCAACTCGAAGGAAGCGAACGCGCTCGCGACGACTATCGCCGAGCTCAACGCGAGCGGCACGACGATCGTGCTCATCGAGCATAATCTTGGCGAGGTCATCCGCGTTTGCCAACGACTTGTCGTCCTCGACAATGGACGCAAGATCGCAGACGGCGAGCCTCGCGCGGTGATGAACGAGCCGGTCGTTCGGGCGGCCTACCTCGGCGGCGACGTCGTTGCAGAACAGGGAGTGACCCATGCTGCGCATTGAAAATCTCACCTGCGGCTATGGTGCGTTCCAGGCGGTCAGCGGATTGTCGGTTACGCTTCGGCCGGGCACCATCACGGGCCTGATGGGCGCGAACGGCGCCGGGAAATCGTCAACACTGATGTGCATCGCCGGGCACGTTGCCGCCAAGCAGGGGCGGCTCTGGCTCGGCGAACGCGAGGTGACACCGCTATCGCCGACCGAACGGGTGCGGTCCGGTATCGCCATCTCGCCAGAGGGGCGGCGGCTGTTCAAGGATCTGACGGTCGAAGACAATCTGAAGGTCGGCGGCCTCATCCATCCGGTCGCCGAGTTCAAGCGCGACCGCGACCGCGTACTGACCCTGTTTCCGCGCCTTGGCGAGCGCATCACCTCTCTCGCTGGGAACCTGTCGGGCGGCGAACAGCAGATGCTCGCCATCGGACGTGCGCTGATGGCGCGCCCGAAGCTCATTATGATCGACGAATTGTCGCTCGGCTTGATGCCGAAGGTGATCGACCTTTGCTATAGGGCACTGGTCGGGCTGCGTCAGGACGGGATGACGATCATCCTGGTTGAGCAGAATACCGACCGCGTTCTGGCTGTCGCGGACGATGTCTGCGTTCTCGAATCGGGTCGCATGGTTTGGAGCGGTACGGCGGCTGACGCACGCAACGATTCGAACTTGACGGCCGCCTTCCTTGGTCTGCACTGAAGTTGCTCAGGAGTTTGTCATGGCACACGTCGACCCCCTCTCCAACGACCCTCGTTTCGACGCCACGCGCACGATCCGTGCGCCGCGCGGCGCCGAGAAGACATGCAAAAGCTGGCTCACCGAAGCCGCATTTCGCATGCTTCAGAACAACCTCGATCCTGATGTCGCCGAGAATCCCAAGCATCTCGTCGTCTACGGCGGCATCGGCCGCGCGGCGCGCGACTGGGAGTGCTTCGACAAGATACTTGCTTGCCTGAAAACGCTTGAAGACGACGAGTCTCTTCTCGTGCAGTCAGGCAAGCCCGTTGCGGTCTTCAAGACTAGTCCTGACGCCCCGCGCGTCCTGATCGCAAATTCGAACCTCGTGCCGAAGTGGGCGAACTGGGAACACTTCAGCGAACTCGATCGCAAGGGCCTGTTCATGTACGGTCAGATGACGGCCGGCAGTTGGATCTACATCGGCAGCCAGGGCATCGTACAGGGCACCTACGAGACCTTCGCCGAAGCCGGTCGCCAGCACTTCGGCGGCAGCCTCGCCGGTCGCTGGATACTGACAGCGGGGCTCGGCGGTATGGGCGGCGCACAACCGCTCGCCGCGACGCTTGCCGGCGCGTCGTCGCTCACAGTCGAGTGCCAGCAGTCGAGCATCGATTTCCGTTTGCGCACGCGTTACCTCGATAAACAGGCTAAAAATATCGACGACGCCTTGGCCTTGTTGAAGCATCATTGCGACCGCAAGGAAGCCGTCTCGATCGGGCTGCTCGGCAATGCCGCGGAAGTCTTCGCCGAGCTTGCGAAACGTGCCGCGGCCAGCGGCCCACGGCCCGACCTCGTGACCGACCAGACCTCGGCGCACGACCTCATCAACGGCTACCTGCCGGTCGGATGGAGCGTCGAGCAGTGGAAGGCCGCGCAGCGCCACGCAGACGAGCATCCGCGCCTCAAGGCCGAGGCGGCGAAATCCTGCGCCATTCATGTGCAGGCGATGCTCGACTTCCTGAAACTCGGCATTCCCGTCGTCGACTACGGCAACAACATTCGCCAAGTGGCGCTCGACCAGGGTGTCAAAAATGCCTTCGACTTCCCGGGCTTCGTGCCGGCCTATATCCGGCCGCTGTTCTGCGAGGGCAAGGGGCCGTTCCGCTGGGTGGCGCTCTCCGGCGACCCCGAGGACATCTACAAGACCGATCGCAAGGTGAAAGAACTCTTCCCCGAGAACAAGCACGTGCATCGCTGGCTCGACATGGCGCGAGAGCGGATCGCATTCCAAGGGCTGCCGGCCCGCATCTGCTGGCTCGGCCTCGGCGAACGCCATCGGGCAGGCCTCGCCTTCAACGAGATGGTGCGCACAGGCGAATTGAAGGCCCCGATCGTGATCGGCCGGGATCACCTCGATACCGGTTCTGTCGCGAGCCCGAACCGTGAGACGGAATCGATGAAGGACGGAACCGACGCGGTATCCGATTGGCCGCTATTGAACGCCCTGCTGAACACTGCGGGCGGCGCGACCTGGGTTTCCCTGCATCATGGCGGCGGGGTCGGCATGGGATATTCCCAGCATGCCGGCATGGTCATTGTCGCCGACGGCAGCGATGCGGCAGAACGGCGTCTTGCGCGCGTGCTCGTCAACGACTGCGGCCTTGGTGTCGTTCGTCACGCAGACGCCGGTTATGAAGCCGCCATCCGATGTGCCAAGGAGCGCGGATTGACCGTTCCGATGATCAAGTAGCAATCGCGGCGGTCGGAGGACGATATGACTCGAATCTTACGTCGGCCAAGCTATCGCGCAATGCCGTGGAAGAACGGCGGCGGCACGACCTACGAAGTATTGACCGAACCCGCAGACAGCGGGTTCGACGACTTTCAACTGCGACTCAGCATGGCCGTTGTGGCGACCTCCGGTCCGTTCTCTGCTTTTGGCGGGATCGACCGGACCCTTACTGTCATCGACGGTCGAGTGAAGCTTGCGGTCGCGGGGAGGCCGCCGGTTGTGCTGTCGGCCGTCTCGGATCCCATGCGTTTCTCAGGCGATGACACAGCGTCTGGAGAGCTATCCAGCGGGCCTGCCCTCGATTTCAATGTCATGACGCGCCGATCGTGCGGGCGGCATGCGGTGACGCGGTTGGTCGCGAACAACTCTAGTACCACGTACCAGCGCCAATCCAACTGGACGGCGATCTTTACAGTGTGTCAGCGGCTCGGTGTATCGCGTCCGGGCGCCGAAAGCGTCGAATTGGAGCTGCACGACTTACTCGTCCTGGCAGGCGGCGCAAGTGAGCCGCTCACAATCGATGCGCATGGTTCCGGATCAACCCTATGTGTTGAGTGGTGGCCACATGATCAAGCCTAATCGCAATCCCCTGCAGGACAGCGATGGCGCGCAATCAGGGCGCTTATGGCTAAACGTCGACATCGCGACGATGGGAGACGGCGCAAGAAGTTATGGCGAGATTCGTGATGGAGCCGTCGTCGCGGAGCAGGGTCGAATCGTCTGGATTGGGCCGCGCAGTGAAGTGCCCGCGGCATACCGCGGCTTCGCAGCCACTGATTGCCATGGTGGTTGGATGACGCCGGGGCTGATCGATTGCCACACGCATGTCGTCTATGCAGGCAACCGCAGCGACGAGTTCGAAGCGCGATTGTCGGGTGTGAGCTACGAGGACATCGCGCGACGCGGTGGCGGCATCCTCTCGAGTGTTCGCGCGGTGCGTCAAGCTACGGAGGACGAGCTGTTTACCCAGAGCAGCAAGCGTGTCGAACGCTTGATGGCTGGGGGCGTGACCACCGTCGAGATTAAGTCTGGCTATGGCCTGACGCTCGACGCGGAGAGGAGGATGTTGCGCGTGGCGCGCCGCATCGGCAACCAGTTATCTGTGCGGGTGAGCACGTCCTTTCTAGGCGCCCACGCATTGCCACCCGAATATGCTGGTCGCGCCGACGAGTACATCGACGCTTGTGTTGCAATGCTCCCTGCACTGGTAGCCGAAGGCCTCGTGGACGTCGTCGACGCTTTTTGCGAGAACATCGCATTCAACGTCGCGCAAGTAGACCGGATGTTCGATGCGGCCAGCAGGTTGGGCTTGCCCGTCAAACTGCACGCTGAGCAGCTGAGCGATCAGGGGGGCGCCACTCTGGTGGCGCGCTACCGAGGCTTGTCGGCAGATCACGTCGAGTATCTATCGACGGAGGGCATTGCCGCCATGGCCAAGGCAGGAACGGTTGTCACACTGCTTCCGGGGGCGTTTTACTTCCTCCGCGAGACAAAGGTGCCGCCCATTGCCGAGCTGCGGCGTATGAGCGTGCCGATGGCTGTCGCGACCGACTCCAATCCGGGAACCTCGCCGATGCTGTCCGTGACGCAAGCCCTGAACATGGCGTGCGTGCTGTTCCGACTGACGCCGCAAGAGGCACTCGCTGGCGCAACGATCAATGCCGCGCGCGCATTAGGGTTGGCCAGTGAGATCGGCAGCCTCGAGGTTGGCAAGGCCGCAGATATGCTGGTCTGGGATATCTCGCGACCGGCAGATCTCAGCTACTCCGTTTCCGGTTCGACACCGGCAATGCGCGTCTACAATGGCGACGACTCAAGCCGAGCGATATAGAGACGAGCACGTAGGGTGGTATTGTTCCTTTATGGTTGGCGGCGACACCTGAAAAATCAAACGACGCTCAGCCGCTGGAAGGCGAAGCCGACTTCGCACGACCTCGCAGTAGGTGAGCGTGGAACGGAGCGTCGAGAAAAAAACGGAGACGGTCTCGAGTGGGAAGCCGCCGTTGAGGTGACGAACTGCTACACCGATGGACTTTTCCCGCGCACGACCCCGAGCGAGCTGCTGATAGCCGCGTAGCAACACCAGTGTTGAGCGCCCGCGCAGCATTCCGGTGTCAACGCCCGAGCCTGAGACGCCGTGCCCTGATGCAGGCTCCGCCGAGGCCCCTGCTCCAGAGACGAAGAAGCGCCGCCAGTTCTCGGCCGAGCTGCCACGCCGCGATGTCGTGCATTCGCCGGCCGGCGTTTGCAAAACCTGCGGCGGCAGCGATCTGAGCACCGTCAGCGAGAGCGTCACCGAGGTACTGGCCTGCGTTCCGGTGCGCTTTGGACCCGTAGACGAAGTTGCCGTCGTAGTTTGCTTGATCCGTAGTGATCGTATCTCCGAACCAAAAGGCTGCATGGGTGCTCGCCCGCGCCGCATACTCCCACTCGGCTTCGCTCAGGAGGCGATAAGGTCTTCCAGTCGCATTTGAGAGCCATGTCGTGTAGGCGGTGGCATCCTCCCAACTGACGCAGACCACCGGGTGGGTGTCGTCCTGTGCAAAGTCTGGGACGCGCCAGGAGCCGACGGTCTCGTAGCCCGTCGCCTTCGCGAACGCCGCGAACTCCCCACGCGTGTCAACGCCGACTTGAAACTGACCCGGGTTTGCCGTCGTCGCCGACTTGAATCTGACC
>JANYHG010000066.1 GCA_025359165.1 Hyphomicrobiaceae bacterium | reverse complement strand
TCCAGGCTTCAACGGCTGCGCCGTGGTGGTCGGCGGTTGCGCAGGTGGAACACCCGGCGGTGGAATCGCGGATTTTGCAGCGCCTGTATTTCCTGGAGGCACCCCAGGTGAGCCGAGGACCGGAGCAGAATTTCCGGCAGGTGGCGTAACGACGATCGGTGGCGTGCCATTCGGTGTTGTTGGCGTCACGGGCGCTGCTCGCCGGTCTCCGGGCCGCTGCTCAAGCGCAGTCGGCGCTTTCGGCTCAGTCGATTTTGGCGGAACAGGTGCCGATTGTTGCGCAGGCGGAATTGTGGAGGGCGGCTGTTTGGGTGCCGGCACCGGCGGTATCGGATTGGCGCGCCGCTCTGACGGCGCAGCGTCGCGCTTCTCCGGTGCCGGTATCACGCGTTTTTCGACGGCAGGCGGTGCGGCTTGCACTTTCCGTTCGGGCTCTGGCGGAGCTTCGCGCCGCTGCTGCTGTTGGGGTTCGCGACGCTCAGCCGCCGGCGGAGCCTGTCGGGGAGGCGGGGCCTGTCGCTGTTGTTGTGGCGGCGGTGGGGGCGGCTGTTGGCGTTGCTGCTGTTGTGGTGCAGGACGCGGCTCCGGCTTCTTCTCGCGGGCCTTCTGCTCTTCTGTGGGAGTGGCTTGCGCCACCTGGAACGGCAAAAGTGACGTATCGGGGCCACCTTCGCTCGCCGAAGCCGAAGTCATCTGCAGGCCGCAAAACAGCAGCAGCGTCAGGGCTGAAACGCTCAATCTCTCGACCGTCATCAAAGTATTCCATATTTTGCGGCGGACGTGTTCCGTCGGCCAGGATCTATGCACTTTACGGCTACGCGAGGGCCGCGACGTTAATCGGACATGACCACTGCCTGGCGCATCACAGGGGAAAGTGTGAGCAGTTTTACCTGAATGATGCACCTAGCCGGGCGGACTAGTCCGACGTCTGCACGTCAACCTTTATTGCCGCCAGGAGTTCCCGCGCGCGGGCGACGTCTTTGTCCATTTGTGTAACGAGTGCGGGCGTGCCATCGAATTTGCGGTCGCCACGGATGAAGCCGACAAACTCGAGCTCGATTGTTTTTCCGTACAGGTCGCCGTCGAAGTCGAGCAGAAATGTTTCGAGAACAGCGTCACCGTTGTCGAATGTCGGTCGCGTGCCCAGATAGGCCGCACCGTCATGAACCTTTCCGCCGACGTGGACCTTCACGGCATAGATGCCATGGGCGAGTGCCGTGCCCGGAGGTAGTCCGATGTTGGCCGTGGGATAGCCCATGCCGGTGCCGCGATGGGCACCCCCTTTGACCTCACCGGCCACGCGCCAACGATGGCCGAGGAGCGCTGCGGCCCCCTCGACATCCCCTTGCGCCAGTTCGGCGCGCACAGCACTCGACGACAACACTTCGCCGCCGTCCGCCACCGGTTCGACGACGGTAACGCCGAAGCCCATCTCCTTGCCCGCCGCGACCAGCGATTGCGGCGAGCCGCCGCGATCTTTGCCGAAATGGAAATCATAGCCGATGACGGCATGCTTGATCCCGAGGCCCGCCACCAGCACGCGTTCGATGAAATGGTCGGCCGTCAACTCAGCCAGTTTGCGATCGAACGGCAGCACCACGCACAGATCCATGCCAAAGCGCCGGAACAGGGCGATGCGTTGGGTGATCGTGGTCAAGCGGAAGTGCGGACGCTCCGGCTGAAACAACGTGCGCGGATGCGGCTCGAACGCCAGCACGCCAGCCGGCGTCTTCGCCGCCTTTGCAATGTCGCGGGCCTTGGCCAACAGCACCTGATGCCCGCGATGCACGCCATCGAAATTGCCGATGGCCAGCACGCTTCCGCGTGCTGTGCGTGGTACGTGATCGTGTCCGTGAACGACGTCCATGGTCTCAGCCCTCGAATTCGATCTGCAGTCCATCGTAAGCTGGCCGCACATGTTCAGGGAGTTTGCGGCACATCTCATCATAGTCGAGATCGACGTGCATGTGGGTCAGGAGCGCTGCTTTGGGTGCGAATTTTTCGATCTGCGCCAACGCCTGTTTGAAGCTCCAGTGGCTCGGATGCGGCGTGATCCTGAGTGCGTCGACGATCCACATGTCGAGACCTTCAAAAGAAGCGATCGACGCGTCGGGGTAGCCGACGATGTCGGGTGAGTATGCCAACCGACCGAAGCGAAACCCCAGCGACGGCATTTCCCCGTGGTCTTGCAGGATAGGAATGGCGGTGATCGGGCCACCTTGCCCCGTTATCGTCACCGGCTCGCCGGCCACGATACGATGCCGCGTCAAAATCGGCAGGTAATTCGATCCCGTTTTTTGCTCGAAACAATAGCGGAACCGCAGCAGCAATCCGTCCCACGTCAGGTCGTCCATGTAGACGTCGATGCGCCGTCTCTCGTTGATGGCGAATGCCCTGAGATCGTCGATCCCGTGTGTGTGGTCGGCATGATCGTGGGTGTAGAGCACGCCGTCCACATGCACCACGTCGTGCTGCAGGCACTGCTCGCGCAGATCCGGCGGCGTGTCCACCAACACCGTCGTCGTTCCTTTCGGGCCGGTCCGTTGCACGATGACGGCGCAACGCCGCCGCCGGTTTTTCGGATTGCTGCGATCGGCCTGTCCCCAATGATGTCCGATGCGCGGCACCCCGCCCGACGAGCCGGTCCCGAGGAATGTCAGTTTGAATGCCATGCCTTATCTCTCATCCGATACTCCTAACCGATGTCAGTAGCTTAGGAGGTGGCGGGTTGCTCACGTCGGGCGCGGACCAGCCTGTGTGCGACGCCGGACGCCGCGCACGCTGCCACGTCATGCATCGACGTTACCACGAATTTCAGAACGTCGGCGCTGTCAGATATCGGCCAGTGCCTGCACGTCCGCACGTCGCGGCAGACCGGCCCGGCAGCCGAGCCGTGTGCACTTCTTCGCCGCCACTTCGGCCGCCACAGCTGCACACACGTGGGTCGGATGACCTTCCGCGAGCATCAGAGTGAACGCGCCGTGAAAAGCATCCCCGGCACCTGTGGTGTCGATCACGTCGACGTTCGGCGATGGCACGTGCCCGGTCAGGCGGTCGCCGAGTGCGCCCTTTTCCTGCCAGCGATAGCCAAGCGCGCCCATGGTGACGCCTGCGTGCATAGGGCCGAGCGACAGCACATGATCGAGTGACGGACCCAGGTCCGGCATATCCTGCGGATGGCTGGCATATTCTTTGAGCGCTGGCCGGCTGAAGATGGCGTAGTCGGTCAACGCCAGAATTTCCGGCAGAACTTCCCGCGCACCGAGATCGGCATCGAGGATCGTCGGCACACCCTCCTGCCGCGCGCGCGAAAACACCGCGCGAATGCCCTCGAGCCACCTGACGTCGCCGAGCACCGCATGCATTTCGCCGACGCGCTCCAGCGGTAGCCAGTCCGTCGACGATGGCATACCCGTGTCCCGCTGCCCCACGATCAACCGTTCGCCGCGATCGTCGACGATGACGGCCGACGTCGAAGAGCGCGCGTCCTCGAACGCTTGAACATACCGCACATCGACCCGTTCAGCTTTCAGTCCCGCCTTGATGGTCTGGCCGGCCGCATCGTCGCCGACGCGGCTCCACAGTTCCGCCTTGCCGCCCAGACGCGCAATGGCCACTGCCGCGTTGGCCGCCATTCCGCCACCCGCTTCGACATGCTCCAGCGCCCGCACTTTCGTGGGTTCGGGTGGAAACGCCTCGATGCGGTAGATACGATCGAGGGCCGCATGGCCGATACAGAGGATGCGCCGAGGCGGGGGCATGGGTTCACGCTTTGTTTGGACCGACGACTCTGTCGCGATGGGTTGGACGTAGTGCGTAGCAGATTTTGGTCACCTGATGGCAGAGCTTGTTTCGCACCGCGTCGTGGAAACTGCCAGATCGGCTAACGGCCGCGTCGTCGCAACGTCAGGTTTCACCGTAAATGCCATAAAGAAAAGCATCCATAAAAATAAGAAGAGCCAATTTCGTGGTTTGTAATTCGGGTGTTATACCAGACTCTTAAATATTGGATACATTTAATAGGAGTTATTAAAATGTGGTCACCCTCGTTCGCCATGCGAGTGCCGATGGTTATCGTAGGCCTTGCCATTTTTACAATCGCGTTCTTTGCGCTCTCGGTCGGTCTCGACGTCCAGTCCGTTCTGGCGCAAGGCCCGATCGACTGAGTGATCCCAAATCCAGCGGATGCGAACGAAATGCACGCGCCAGTCCCTCAAACTTTGGAAGCCTGAAATGTCGAATTTCCGTTTGCGGAACACCGCGCTTTCATTGATCTTCATGGCCGCGTCGTCCACCGGGCACACGGCGGAAATCGACCTGTATCTCACCGACGACTTTACAGATCGCGGCTGCGCCCCGCCGACGGTCGTTTCGTCGTATCAGCCGATGCTGGGTTACGAAAAATCGATGGCCGTCCAGATCGACAGTTATCTTGGCGACGATTTTTCCAATCGTCTGGCAATGAGCGACCACGTCGTTTCGACGTATTTGCCGCTGACGGGGTATGCAACTCAAAAACATTGACTATCGGATCGAAGCCCCGCCGATCGAAGCCCCGTCGCTTCGTTCAGCGCTTGCTCTCGAGACTTTCGACGACGAGATTGCCGTTGGTGTAGACGCAGATCTCGGCGGCGATCGCCATGGCCTTGCGCGCGATGTTCTCGGCCGTCATGTCGGTGTCGAGCAGTGCGCGCGCCGCGGCGAGCGCATAATTGCCGCCCGAGCCGATCCCCGCGCAATCGCGCTCCGGCTCCAGCACATCCCCCGTGCCGGTAAGCACCAGCGAGACATTGGCATCCGCCACCAGCATCATCGCTTCGAGACGCCGCAAGTATCGATCTGTCCGCCAGTCCTTGGCGAGATCGACGCACGCCCGCGTCAACTGCCCCGGGAATTTCTCCAGCTTCGCCTCCAGCCGCTCGAACAGCGTGAACGCATCGGCCGTCGCGCCGGCGAATCCCCCGATCACGTCGCCCGTTCCGAGTGTCCGCACCTTGCGCGCATTGGACTTGATGACCGTCTGGCCGAGGCTGACCTGACCGTCGCCTGCGATCACCACGCGACCGCCTTTGCGTACCGTCAAAATCGTGGTGCCATGCCAGACTGGAATGTTACCGGTGTGCGACATGTGGTGGTCCCCAAGCTGGATCTTGGCGTGGTACGTCAGTATGAACCAACTGTAAATCAAGGGCGTCTATTGTGCCCTCAGGCTCGTTCTCGATCCCGATAGGACCATTCGCGTGAAACGTATCGCCACCATCGACCGGACGACCAAGGAAACCCAGATCAAGGCGACCATAAATCTCGATGGGTCCGGCACCTACGAGATCAAGACCGGCGTCGGCTTTCTCGATCACATGCTGGAGCAACTGGCGCGCCATGCCCTGATCGACATCAAGCTCGAAGCCAAGGGCGATCTGCACATCGATTTCCACCACACGACCGAAGATAGCGGTATCGTGCTGGGGCAGGCCGTCGCCAAGGCGCTCGGTGACAAGGCCGGGATCACCCGTTATGCCTCCATCGATCTGCCGATGGACGAGACGTTGACCCGCTGCGCCATCGACGTCTCCGGCCGGCCCTATCTGATCTGGCACGTCAAGTTCTCGCAGCCCAAGATCGGCGACATGGACACCGAACTGTTCCGCGAATGGTTCCAGGCCTTCGCCCAGCACGCCGGCATTACTCTTCACATCGCCAATATCTACGGCGAAAACAATCACCATATCGCCGAGACCTGCTTTAAAGCTCTGGCCCGCGCCCTCCGCCAAGCCATCGCCATCGACGTGCGGCAAGGTGCACGGGTGCCCTCGACCAAGGGCAGCTTGTAACGTCGAACTCACCTGGAAGCAGGCGTCATTCGAAGGCGATGCTATGGGCTTGCGCTGCCGCGCGAGTGGGCCTAGCCCCAGATCCCACTGGAGGGACGCGTCCGTCCAGGCCACCCGTCATTGAAGACGGTCATGGGATGATCGGCAATGCGCGTGATGTGGGGTTCGGCTTCAAACGGCTATGCAACTTTATGCAGATGCACAATTTTTCGTCATCCGTGATGATCGGCAATCCGCGTGATGTGGGGTTCGGCTTCAAACGGCTACGCAACTTTATACGGATGCACAATTTTTCGTCATCCGTGATGATCGACAATGCGCGTTATGTGGGGTTCGGCTTCAAACGGCTACGCAACTTAATGCAGACGCACAATTTTTCGTCATCCGTGATGATCGGCAATGCTCGTGATGTGAAGTTCGGCTTCAAACGGCTATGCAACTTAATGCAGATGCACAATTTTTCGTCATCCCGGCGGAGGCCGGGACCCACGTAAGTCCGCTTGACCTGCCGCTCATTCTCACCCCCAAACACCTGCACCCACACCGGCCTTCGCCGTGTGGTTTTAACACTTCCAGTCTCACTCCTTGCCCCCAAAACAGGGGCGGAACGTGATGCTCGCGTGATCGGAAAATGATGCCTGAGCATCACGTCCCAATTTGCCGCCGGGGGATCGCTCGAACCGCGCGTGTTGATCAAACACCGCGTTGTTGGGGGCACGATCGTCCGCCAGTTCGAGCCAGGTGCCGTGCGTGACCTCGCACCATCGGACCGGCTTTATATTCGTAGCGGCTGCTTCCACTTC
>JANYHG010000048.1 GCA_025359165.1 Hyphomicrobiaceae bacterium | reverse complement strand
CCGACGGCGACGCTGAACAAACCGAGCTGCCAGAGGTAGGGCTCGCCCGGTGGCGGCTCGCTCCAGCCCGACGGCAGCGCGATTGGCAGGGCTGCGAACGCCAGGAGGCAGAGGGCGAGATGGACCGGCCCGGTGAGCCGAGCCGGCACATAGGTTTTCAAAAGATGCGCGTAGCAATACCCCGCCAGCAGCGCGAGCTGGAAAAAGCAGACCGCCATCGCCCAGACGGACGGTGCGCCGCCGAGCACCGGCAGCACCATTTTGGCGAACAAGGGCTGGATGGAGAAAAGCAGCACCGCCGACAGGAATGTGGTCGCGGTAAAGACCAGCACCAGGGATCGCGATACGGCTGCGGCGCGCGTGGTCGTTGCCGACTGATCTCGTGCGTCGTCGTCCATGCCGTGTGTCCTGCGATAAATCACGTGATGGCGATAGTATCTCCCAACGCGCCGGCCGCGCCAACGGGAACACTCCAGCTCAGTAAATCTGGGTGAGGTGAACCAGGGACCACTTTATCGGTCGCCAGCGGCAGCTGCAGTGGAAGGGCTCAGCGCGACGCAGCAGTGCCCCAACGCTGAACGGCAACATCGTCGCTTTCGCGGGCGTCGACCCAACCGCCGCTACCGTCGAGGGCGAGTTCCTTTTTCCAAAAGGGGGCGCGACTTTTGAGGTAGTCCATCAAAAACGATGCAGCATCGAACGCAGCATGGCGATGGAGGGATGCCGCCACGACCAACACGATATTATCGCCGGGCTTCAGGATGCCGACGCGGTGCACGATCAGGGTCGCCTGCAGCGGCCACCGCGCACGCGCCTCGCTCTCGACGCGGGCGAGTTCGGCTTCCGTCATACCGGGATAGTGCTCAAGGGTCATCGAAGTCAGGGCTTTGCCATGAGATTCACCGCGCATCAGTCCGGTGAACGTCACGACAGCACCGATATCAGTGCGACCTGCCAACAGCGCGGCGATTTCGCCTCCGCTGTCGAAGTCCGCATTTTGAACGCGTACCCCCACGACTCACCCTCCGGTCACGGGCGGAAAGAATGCGATCTCGCGAGCGCCCGATATCGATGCCGAAAGATCGGCGTGGAGTTGGTCAATGGCGACGCGGACGATGCCTGTACGGGTGAAGACCACTTCATATTCTGGTCCCCGGGTGGCCTGCCAAGCCAGGATGTCGGCGACGGTGCCGAGGTGTGGCGGCAAAGCAATGATTTCCTCAGCGCGGCCAAGCTTTTCGCGCAGCCACGCAAAATACAACAGGCGAACGGTCATCGTGCTTGCTCCAGGCCGCTCAATGATCGATCGCATGGCGCACGGCAGCCTTCAGGTAATCGTAGCCAGTCAACAGCGTCAGCAAGGCGGCAACCCACAACAGCACGAGGCCGATGTCTGTCGTATGGGGGATGATCTTGTCGCCAGTCGGCCCGGCAATCAACACGCCAAGCGCGATCATCTGCAACGTCGTTTTCCATTTGGCGAGTTGTGTCACGTGGATTTTGACGTTCAGCTCTGCGAGAAACTCGCGGAGACCGGAAACCAGAATCTCGCGGCACAATATAATTGCGGCCGCCCACAAGGCGTAGCTGGAGATCGTATGGTCACTGGTCAAGACGAGAAGCGTCGCGCCTACAAGCAACTTATCGGCGATAGGGTCAAGCATGCGACCGAGTGCGGATTGTTGCTGCCAGACGCGCGCCAGATAGCCGTCGAGCCAATCGGTGAGGCAGGCGAGGACGTATATCGTAAGAGCCAGCCAACGTCCGAGATCAGCGTGAACGCCGAGGAGGCACGCCATAACCGCGGGCACCGCCAATATACGTAGATACGTCAATACGTTGGGCAAGCTGAGCACCAACGGCTTCTTCACTCCAGACTTGGCGGCTGCTGCATCCATGCTGCTTTGCATCATTATTCCATGCCTGCGTCAATGCACCCTGTAGCAAACCTCAAATGCAGCGAAATCTGGTGATTGTCCAAGTTGTTGGGGCCGCAATAGTTGGTAGCACTCGCAGTGACGGAACTGCCTCAAGGATCGAAAGTTGCCCGCGATGCACAAACGCAGCGACTATCGCTGTACTTCAAACACAAAGATTGTTGCCTGTATCGAGTTAGTCTTTCTTCACTCAAACGCCGAGGGATATTGTGATGAGCGAAATAGGAAGCATCAGGCCCGGCGTGGCCAAAAACGAT
>JANYHG010000245.1 GCA_025359165.1 Hyphomicrobiaceae bacterium | reverse complement strand
CGCACAGTGGCGAGCGCGCCGCGGTTTTTGATGGTCCACTGGAACAGGCTGGACTGCTCGATCGTGGTTGCGAAGAAGTCGTCGGCCATGGCGGCATATTGCGAGGCATCGAGTGGAATGACGGGTGAGTTCCGCGCGAGTTTGAGCAACTCGCGCACGGCGTTGAGCGCAGACTGCTTTTCGCCGGAATACATGTGGTAATAGAGATCGAAGCCCTTCAGTCGGCGCGGTGCTTCCGTGTTGCGCAAGGTGTGCACCAGCATGGCCTGGCCATTGTAAGGACCAGTCCAATCGTTGGTGTAGGTGTTTTCGTTACTGTTGACGGCGTAAATCTGTCGTTGTTGCCCTGCTGGTCGAGAGATCGGCGGCACATAAGCGACCGAGGGAAACTCCGGATCGAAGCGGCTGTCGCCGCCATTCATGTTGCGCACGCCTATCGCGCGCGTGGCGGCGATCGCACTCTCGAACGGCGTGGCGTCGCCGCTCCACAGATAGAGCTTGGCGCGCTTGCCCTTGGGCGCAAAGTTCTCTGAAATTTTCAGGGCTCCGCCGACCTCCTGTGCGAGGTCGAATGGCGCGCGCAGGTATGTACGCGGCAAGTCGTCGGAGCCGGCGACATACGGGTCGTAGCGCTGATTGAATACCTGCTTGCCGGCGGCGCGGGCGATGGCCGAGGTAATGCGTTCGCGCCAGGGCTGATCGGGAGAGCGATAGCTCTTGATCATTTTTTCTTCGGTACCGCGATCGTAGGTCTCGAAGAAGTTCCAGTTATAGGGATGGGTATGGGTATGGCTGGCGACTTCGACCTGCGGCATTGCATACAAACGCCGGGCAATGATACCGCCTGCAGCCACCCCACCAAGAAGTGGGTTTACATCACCGGCGATGAGACCGATCGAGACCGGCAGATCCGGAAAGGGCTCGATCAATTCTCGGGCGACGACCTCGGCCGACAGCATCTGACGATAGCCCTCAACCTCCGACAGATTGTTCCAGCCGTCGCCGTCGATCTGGCTGATGTACAGGCGACGCCCTGAGACCGTGGTCACGTCGGGGATCGGAAAGCGCTCGGTGCCCATGCTTTTGGCGAAAAACTCGAAGGGATTGATAATCCATCCGAGGCGATCGGTATTCGGCTCCAGTACGACGGTATAATTCTGCGCCGCAAAGCCGCCGCGCTCGCTGGTGGCGACGACAATGGCTTGCTGGCGTCCCGTCGCGGTCTCCGCATCGATCACCAGATGCGCCCGTGCTTCGGCGTTGCGTCGGAGCATCAAAGGGAATCCGGGCAGAGACTTGTCGAGTTTCTGTTCGAAGCCGATCATGGCGTCCTGGCTCGCCACCTTCGACCGATACGTCAGGTCGACGAACGTGCCGCCATGGGCAAGACCCAGCGGGGCCAGAATGCGGTTGATGGCCGGCACCATCTCGTCGCTTTCTTTCGGCGCGATTTCGCCCAACATCACGAACCGCAAGCCCGTCGCCGTTGCTTGCTCGAGCCATTCGACATAGGCGGCAGGCCGTTCGAGCGGCTCGACAAACCACGTGATGAGCGCCCGATAAGCGGCGAGGTCTTTGGGCGCCGGCAGCGGGGCATTGACGTCGCGATACTCGACGCTGAAGCCGAGGTGGTTGAGCGGCATCTCGGCGAGCTTGTGGAGGCGGCTTTGATGCGGTGGCCCCTCTTGCTTGCTGTCGTAGAGCGCAAGCACGGTGCGCGCGATAGTACGCCCCGAGAATTCCACATCCAGTGCGCGGGTCGGCGGTGCCGACAAGAGTGCGACAGCTATGCACGTCGTGAGTGCCGCCAGGACGACGGCAAAGCAGGTCGCGGCCGAAAGGCGTCGGCCCTGGTATGCGTGAGATCGCCTCGACACTCGCATTTGACTTCGCTTCCAAGCTGGTCCGAATGGACACCGTGCGCAGCCCAACGAGACGACCGCAGCTTGGGAATGCAACGCACTCTCTAGCTCAGCCGTCGCGTGCTGGCGAGGGTCGGCACATCAAAGCTTTCGACGAAAACCTACGCCACAACCTATGGCGTTTTCAGGACCACACACGAGCGATCATCGGATGACGATGACCTTGCTGCTGTAAAGGCCATTGCTCTCGATGAGCTTGTAGAGAATCGCCGCATTGGCGGTATCGAGGCGGATGCAGCCGTGCGAGGCGACGCGACCCAGATTGCCGGTCTGCGACGTTCCGTGGATCGCGGTGCCCTGATCGTCGATGGAAATCAGGTAGGGTAGCGCCATGTTCCATTTCTTGGAAAAGTAGAACGGGGTCTGGGCGAACGGTTGATAGACGCCAGCCTGCGTGTTGTAGCCGTCGCGCCCGGTCGAAACGCGCCAAGTGTGACGCTTCACGCCATCGACCAGGACTTCCATGCGTTGCTGAGAGAGATTGACCTTGGCGACAATTTCGGAGGCTGCGGCCGCCGGCATGAACGCGGGCCCACATGCGAGTGCGATACAGCTGCCGAGCACACCAGCCAATTTCGAGATTAGCGCCTGCATTCAACAGCTCCGTCGCTTGGCGTTCGATATGCTCACAAATTGCAGTGCCGGCGAAATGTCAAACTGCCATGCGCCGGACAGGCGGTTTTGAACAATATAGTTACCTATCAGCCGATTGCTGTGACACGCTCGCCACATCAATCGGGTATTCGCCCGACTCGTTCGGTAGATTGCTTGCTCCGAGGCGGGCAATCCGGCGATGTAACGGTGCGAGTGATTCTTTTGGAGAGCTATACAATGTCGACCATCAAGAAAGCCGTTTTTGTTGCTGCCATGATCAGCGCTGCTGTCGCTGTCAGCGCTTGCCGTCGTGAAGTTCCTGAGCCGAACGGCCTGGGCGCGAAGGACATCGCTGCCGCTAACAAGTAAGCTCATTGCCGGACTCACGTCTGGTCGTAGCTCGATGAAGCCTGGCAAGTTCACTTGCCGGGCTTCATTGTTTTGTTCTCCCCGAGGTTTTTGTTCTGCCTGAGGCTTTTGTTCTCCCTGAGGTGGTTGTGCCAGCGAGCGCACCGTTGGTCGTGGAACCTACGCGGAACTCAGGCAAAAGCGATCGCGTTTCCTAACCGAATGCTGAAAAAAGGAAACGCCATGAGTTTATTTCAAACCCGTTTCGCAGTCACCATGACCGCTCTCACCCTGTCTGCGAGCGGCGTACTTGCTCAAACCGCTAGTCCCACCGCACCAGCTCCGCAGACAAAGGAGCCGGGCGAGCAGACGATCGTCGTCAATCCAACAGTCGCCGAGTGTACGACGGGATGGACTGCGGAGCTGAAATGGTCGAAAGCGCAGTTCGATCAGTTCTGTTCGACGCTGAGCAAGAGCAAGTAATCATTCGATCAGCGAACTCGGCCGGGGCGCGCGCGCTGCGGCTCGGTTCCGCTTGTTTCACCAAACAGCTCCACGAGCTTATCTGTCATCGCCCCGGCAAGTTCCGTCGGATCGGATATCGTGACCGCCCTTTTGTAATACCTGGTGACGTCATGGCCGATGCCGATGGCAATCAGCTCGACCGGTGACCTGTTCTCGATCTCGTCGATGACCTGCCGCAGATGCATTTCGAGATAAGATCCGGAATTGACCGACAACGTGCTGTCGTCGACCGGTGCGCCGTCTGAGATCATCATGAGTATGCGGCGATTTTCCTGGCGGCCGAGCAGACGCTTGTGGGCCCATGCCAGCGCCTCGCCGTCGATGTTTTCCTTCAGCAGGCCTTCCCGCATCATCAGTGCCAAGCTGCGCTTTGAGCGGCGCCATGGAGCGTCGGCATTCTTGTAGATGATGTGGCGCAAGTCGTTGAGGCGTCCCGGTGTGGCCGGCTTGCCTGCGGCGAGCCACGCCTCACGTGCCTGTCCGCCTTTCCACGCCTTGGTGGTGAAGCCGAGGATTTCGACTTTGACGCCGCAGCGCTCCAGAGTTCTGGCGAGGATGTCGGCGCAGCAGGCTGCGACCATGATCGGACGACCGCGCATCGAACCGGAGTTGTCCAGCAGCAGGGTCACGACGGTATCTTTGAAATCCGTATCGCGTTCCCGCTTGAAAGACAGTGCCGACATCGGATCGACGATGACGCGCGTCAGGCGCGCCGGATCGAGCACTCCCTCTTCGAGATCGAAATCCCATGAACGGTTCTGCTGCGCCATCAGTTTGCGCTGCAGTTTGTTGGCCAGTCGTGCGACCGCACTCGACAAGTTGCGCAGCTCTTTGTCGAGGAACGTGCGCAGGCGCTCCAGTTCGTCCGGTGTCGACAGCTTGTCGGCGTCGATTTCTTCGTCGGATGCGCGCGAATAGACCTTGTACCCAAAGGCCTCCGGATTATCGAGAACGTTGTGATTGGGACGCCACGGCTCTGGCGTATCGGCCATGTCGTCGCCGTCGTCCTCGCCGTCGAACATATCGGCTTCGGCGGATTCGGAGGTTTCAGATTCTTCGCCCTCTTCGCCTTCTGCGCGCTGGTCCTCGCTCGGAGTCTCCTGCTGCTCGGCGCCTTCCTGTTGTTCCTGGCTTTCGGCATCACCGCCTTCGGCCTGATCCTGCTCCTTGTCGTCGCCGTCGTCGGGCTGGCCCTCGGCGGCGGTTTCGGTGAGGTTCAAGTCCTTGAGTAGATCACGGGCGATCTTGCCGAACGCCTGCTGGTTGAGCTGACTTGCCTGCAGCTTTTCGAGCGTCTTGCCGCCCTTCTCCTCAACGAACGGTCGCCAGAGATCGACCATCTGCCGCGCCGATTCCGGCGGCGGCAATCCAGTCAGCTTTTCCCGCAACAGCAGCGAAATAGCGTCCTCGAGTGGGGCGTCGGAGCGGTCGTTGATCTCGGCGTAACGGCCGTTACCATACTGGTCGTCGATCTTGGCGGTGAGATTGAGCGCCATGCCGGGCATGCGATTGGCACCGACAGCCTCGATGCGTGCCTTCTCGGCGGCTTCGAAGACATTGCGGGCGGGGCCGGCGGGCGGCGCGAGCCTGCGATGGACGCGTTTGTCGTGCACGGCGGCAGTGAGGGCCAGACTATCGGCCCAGCCACGAATGACGGCAATTTCCTTGGCCGTCGGCAGCCGCGACGGCTCCGGCAGCGACACTTGCTTGCCATCGATATCGGGCTTGCCCGGTCCAAAGGCTACCTGCACTTCTTTGTCGCCAGCGATGGCGCGCACCGCCAGACCCAGCGTGCGCTTGAAGGGCTCGGTCGGCGCTTCTTTTTTATTCGTTGGCGTAGGGGGCATCAGGCAGGCGTCCGAAAAGAAAGGTTGGCGATCAGCACGACATTATTGCATGCCCCCGAGCGCTGCAAAACCCACCACGGCTCAAGATCGTGCGTTCCGATTGGTCGAACGCATGCGGCACTTCGGTTCGTCCTGTACCGGTATTGCCGCAGTATGGCATATCGCTCCGGCAACCTCCTATGCGACGCCCATTCATTCTCCTCTGTGAGCAGCCTCCCATGTCCTCGCTCGAGCATTTGTTTTCAACGCAAATCTACCAGGCGCGGCCGGCCGGGACCAAGGCCAACCGGCTGCGCGCAGATCTGGAACGGGCATGCCTGGCCATCGCGGAAGGCGACGGGGCGGGGCAAGCGTGGTGTCGCGAGCACGCCTACAAGGGATATACGTCATACGGATCGCTGAACGATCTGGTGTGGCGCGATCCCGTTATCGCCGATCTCGCGGTCGTACTGGACGAGCATGTCGCACGCTTCGCCGACGCGCTCGACTACGATCTCGGCGCGCGCCCGCTCGTGCTTGACAGCCTGTGGGTCAATATTCTCGAACCGGGCGGCATGCATGCAGGGCACATTCATCCCGGAAGCGTCGTCAGCGGCACGTATTATGTCGCACTGCCCGAGGGAGCGGCGGGGCTGAAATTCGAAGATCCGCGTCTGGCCCAGATGATGGCCGCACCCCCGCGACGCGTCAGATCCGAGCGGCACAACAGGCGATTTGTGGAGATCGCACCTAAAGCCGGTACGATACTGCTGTGGGAGAGCTACCTGCGCCACGAGGTGCCGCCGTCGCGAGCCAGCGCGCCGCGTATTTCGCTGAGCTTCAACTACAATTTGTCTCGCGTCGCCGACGAAACTTGAATGTCGCAGATAAAGCTTGAATGTCGCAAAGGACGCTTAGCTGTGGCCGCCGGAGGCTGATCCTCAACCCAGCGCGGGATCGGCGTAGATACGCAGGAACAACGCGATCCAGAAGGCGAGTAGCGACACCACGCCGATCAGATAGACCAGCGCACGGATACGTACCACGTTGGGGCCCAAGTGGATCAGCGCATGAATGACGCGCGAGATCACGAACACCCAGGCCAGCGCCACGAGGATGTAGTCGGTTTTGCGCAGGATGAGGGCGAACGCAACGCCTGCGAAAAACAGCATCGGCATTTCGAATTGGTTTTTGAAATTGTCAGAAGCCTGCTTGGCGGCGTCGGACCATTTGTGCTGTCCGAGCGCCACGTCCTTCGCGTCCGGCGAAGTGCGGCTAGCGGACAGCGATTGGGCGCGCGTGCGCCCGAGCCAGATCACGACGCAGAAGGTCAACAACACCTGCACGAACACGGGCGACATCAGGCTGGTAGCGAGCATGGGAGGATCTCTGAGGGGCGACGGCCGGGCGCGTAAGCTGTCACGCCGGTTGCCGCGTGACAAGTTGCCGATCACAGTCGGCAAACACAGTCCGCGATCACAGGCCCATCAACCGCAGCGTCAGCGCGCCGACCGAGGCGACCGCAAGCACGAGCACGACGTTCCAGTGACGCCACAACAACAGGAACGCGCTGATTGCGGCAAGCACCACGATTTTCCAGTCGATGGTGACCAAATCAGGCGTCCACAGTTTGAGCGGTCCGAGCGTGTTCAAGGTCACCCGGGCGAAGAAGACGTGCAGGGCAAACCAGATCGCGAGATTGAGAATGACGCCCACCACTGCCGCCGTGACCCCGGAAAGGGCACCTTTGAGCTTGGGCTGACTATTGAGCCACTCGACATAGGGGCCACCCGTGAACACCCACAAGAAGCAAGGTGCGAACGTCGCCCACAGGGTGATTGCGGCACCAGCGATCCCCATGGGAATTGAGACGCCACCGCCGCCATGCCGAAAGCCGGCGAGAAAGCCGACGAACTCGGTCACCAGAATGAGCGGGCCGGGCGTCGTTTCCGCCAAGCCTAATCCGTCCATCATTTCACCAGCGCTGATCCACCCGTATTGGCTGGCGACATCCTGGCCCATGTAGGCCAGGACGGCATAAGCACCGCCGAAAGTGACAACCGCCAGTTTGGAAAAAAAGTATCCGATCTGCGAGAGAACGTGCGTTTTGCCAAATAGTGCCGCAACCGCCAGCAGCGGAGTGATCCAGACCACAAGCCACGTGAGCGCGGTCGTGATGGTACGCGCAAGCGGCACGCCATGAGCAACGTCGGAAGCGGCCTTGTCCGTGGCACTGGTGCCCTGCCGTACCGACAACAGATAGCCGATGCACGCCGCTGCAAACACCAGCACCGGGTAGGGAGCGCCAAAGAAAAAGATCGCGACGAACGACAGAGCAGCCAGCACCCAATGTTCCGGCCCCTTCAACGCGCGCTTGGCAATGCGCAGCAACGCCTCGATGACGATCACCAAGACCGCAGCCTTGATGCCGAGAAACAACGCCTCGATGGTCGGCACTTTGCCAAACACGGCATAGATCATCGACAATCCCAACACGACGCATGCGCCCGGCAGCACGAACAATAGTCCCGCCGTCAGACCGCCGCGAATGCCGTGCAAGCGCCAGCCGATGTACGTGGCGAGTTGCATCGCCTCGGGCCCCGGCAACAGCATGCAGAAATTCAGCGCGTTGAGAAATCGTCCGTCGTCGATCCACTTGCGTTCGTCGACCAGCATGCGGTGCATCAATGCGATCTGACCCGACGGACCACCGAACGACAGCAGGCCGATGCGCAGCCAGACCGCGAGCGCTTGCCGATAGGTCGGGTTGGTAATGGGCTGGGATGTCGTGGTGTCGAGCATGAAAGCCTCTCGAAGTGTTCTTGCTAACCCGTGCGTAGATCGTATCGAGCCAAGACTAATTTCAGGCGCGATACGATCGATCGGCTACGGCGCGCCCTTGACCGTCGGCCAGTTGTGCTTTTCGGCGGTCGCGTCACGGCACCAGCGATAGAAGGCATCGTACATGACCATCGCGGCGTCGAGTTGGGCCAGATCGTCCTTGAACATCCGCGAATAGCCGAGCGAGGCCGCGACCAGCCCTGCCGCCTCCGGTGCGAGATCCAGGCGGGCGGTGTCGGCACCGCGAACGATCGTCGCCAGATGCAGCAGCGGCGGCGATGCGAGCCCGAACTCCTCGATCATCGTGTCGAAGGTGCAGGTCTCGCCGCGGTGGCTCCAATAGACGCCGTCGATGTCGAAAGGCGTCGCGTTAAAGCGTTCCGCAACGGCGGGGACTTCGGCCGGTGCCACAAACAGGAACACCGCCGTCGGATCGATAAAGCGTCTGATCAGCCACGGGCAGGCGATGCGATCGATCTTCGGACGTGCCCGCGTCACCCACACCGTGCGGCCCTGCGCATCGCGTGGCGGCAGTTTGGCGGCGGGTACTTGTGCCTGCCCGGCTGCTCGCCAAGCCAGAATACCGCCTTCGAGACTTTGCGCCGCGACGCCCTCGTGGCGCAGCCAAGCGGCAACGCCCTGGCTTAACTTCTGGCCTTTGTGACAGACGACCACGACCGATTTGCCGACGTAGGCCGGGGCCCAGTTTTGCACGTCCCTGTAGTCGCGACGGTGCGCGCCCGGAATGAACCGAGGGTCGGCGTTGAAATCGTCATCGATACAAACATCGATCAGAACAGGCGCATCGGGCAAGCCGATGAGCCGAGACAGTTGCGCGACGGTTATTTCGGTTGGAGACGGCATGCGCGTCCTTCCTCCTTGTGCGAGGTGCCAGTGTCGGTGGCGGTTGGACGCGATTTTCAGGCCGAGGCCTCACGGGGCAATCGCGATGTCCCCTTACACGGATGAAGCCTTCAATCAGCCGATTTGTCAACACGGCCAGCGACGCCGCGATGGCGACCAGATAAGAACTGGCTACTGGCCCGGTAGCACGCGGCGGGCTTATCACACCGGAGGACAGTTCCATGCGCCAGCCAACCGAGTTCGACATCGTCGTTTACGGCGCCACGGGGTTCACCGGTAAACTGGTCGCCGAGTATCTGACGAAGCGCGTGGCCAACGGTCTGCAGATCAGGTGGGCCATGGCGGGGCGCAATCTCGACAAGCTGGCCGCCGTGCGGGACGAGATCGGTGCGGCGCAGACCGCACCGCTGATTGCCGCCGACGGTGAGGATGTGTCGTCGTTGAGCGCCATGGCTGGGCGAACGCAAGTGGTGCTGACGACCGTCGGACCGTATCAGCTCTATGGCTCGGGCCTGGTGGCTGCGTGTGCTGCGCGCGGTACGGATTACGTCGATCTGTGCGGCGAGCCTGCGTGGATGGCCGAGATGATCGACAGCTACGATGGTAAGGCCAAGACGACGGGCGCGCGCATCGTGTTTTCCTGTGGCTTCGATTCCATCCCGTTCGATCTTGGCGTGTATTACCTGCAGCAGGCCGCACGCAAAAAGTTCGGCGCGAGCGTGCCGCGCGTGAAAGGCCGCGTGCGCAAAATGAAGGGCACATTTTCCGGCGGCACCGCTGCGAGTTTGAAGGCTACGCTGGCCGCCGCTGCGAAAGATCCGTTGGTGTATCAGCGCCTGCGCGATCCGTTCGCGCTGACGCCAGGTTTCAGCGGCCCGAAGCAACCGCACGGCATGAAGCCGGAACTCGATCCGGCGCTGGATGCCTGGGTCGCGCCGTTCATCATGGCCGCGATCAATACGCGCAACGTCCACCGCACCAACTATCTGCTGCAGCAGGCCTACGGCAGCGATTTTATCTATGACGAGATGCTGGTCACAGGTCCTGGCGACAAAGGTAAAGCCATTGCCGAAGCCGTGGCCGCCGATCGGTCGATGGGCGGGGACGGCGGGCCGAAACCGGGTGAGGGCCCGAGCAAGGCCGAGCGCGAAGCCGGTTACTATGACGTGCTTTTCATCGGCGAAGCGGGTGACGGCCAATTTATCCGCGCGAGCGTCGCCGGCGACATGGACCCTGGCTACGGCTCGACGTCGAAGATGATCACCGAAAGCGCGCTGTGTCTGGTGCAGGACCTGCCAAACAGCGGCGGCGGCATCTGGACCCCCGGCGCGTTGATGGCCGACGCGCTGATCAAACGGCTCGAATTGCACGCCGGTCTGACGTTCAAGATGGAGTAGCGCACCTCCTACTCCAGAGTTTCCATCAGCCGCTGCAGCAGCATCTTGCGCGGGACCAGCGACGACACGAACAGGTGCTCGTCGAGCGTATGGGCACCGAACCCATCGGAGCCGAGGCCGTCGAGAGTTGCGACCTTGTGGGCGGTAAAATTGCCGTCGCTGCCACCGCCGGAATGCACGCCGGCGAGATCGATGCCGAACTCGCGCGCGCAGTGTTTCGCGTGGTCGAACAGCGCGCGCCCGGCGGCGGTTTCCTCGTAAGGCAGGCGGTTCATGCCGCCCGACACCTCGATGGTAACGTCGCGTGTTTTCGGCTGCAACGTAGTCAGGCGGCGATGCATGTCGGCGGCGTCGGCCATGGTCGGGACGCGCAGATCGATCGCCGCTGTGCAGGTCTGCGGCACGACGTTGTCGGCGGTGCCGCCGTCGATTTGGCCGACGTTGACGGTAATGCCGCGCGCGTAATCCGTCATCGCCTCGATGGCGACGATCTGATGCGCCATTTCGAGAATGGCGCTGCGCCCGTCGGCATGGCGGGCACCCGAATGCGAGGGCCGACCGTGCGTCGTGATGTCGTAGCGACCGACCCCTTTGCGGGCGGTGACGATCTTGCCGCCGTCACGGGCTGCCTCGGTGACGAGGACGTATTTCGCACCCTCCGCCGCAGCCTCGATCAGCGCCCGAGACGTCGGGCTGCCGATTTCCTCATCGGAGGTGTAGAGAATGCGTATCGGCAGTCGCTGCAGTTTCGGATCGGCGGCAATGGCCCGGTAGGCGGCGTAGGCCAGATAGGCACCACCCTTCATGTCGGAAATGCCGGGACCATAGGCTTTGTCGCCGTCGACGCGATACGGCAGTTTCGTCGCCAGCGTGCCGAGTGGGTGTACGGTATCGAGGTGGCTGAGCACGAGAATGCCGGCGCTGTTGTCGCCTTTCGGACCGCGCCAAGGCGACGTAATCGAGAGGTGATCGCCACGGCCATCGCGACCGGGAACACGCTCTACATGCGCACCGATGGCGTCGAACTGTCCGGCGACCAGCGTCATCAGTTCGTTGATGCCGGCTGCGTGATAGGTCGGCGTTTCGATTTCAACCCACTCGCGAATGCCGTCGAGTAACCGGGACGTCTCGGCGTTGGACATGGTGCGGCCTTCGATGTTTGCGCGACGTGATTGCCATCAGCCCGACTATACCGCCGCTTTTGCCCAGCTACGCAACCGCTCATGTAACTGTTGTTGTGCGCACGCGGTGCTCCGGTTACCAATATAGCCCTTCGACAGCTGCTGGAAAATCGTGATGACCAAACCTGCCATGCCTCAGGGTCCGGAACCCGCCGCGTATCTCGATATGCCCCCGGAACGCCGCGATGCGGCGAAAGCTCATGCCGCCGTGATGGGTGAGACCATGCGAAAGCTGTCCGCCGACATTCCGTTTCAGGCCGATATCGACGACTACCGACGCGTCCTCAGTGCGGAGTGCAAATAATGTCGGAAAAACTTGATCGCCTCGACACTCTTTCGGCTCGCGCGCTTGGACGTGCGATAGCCGCCAAAAAAATTTCCAGCGTGGAAGCTACGCAGGCAGCCATCCGGCGGCTCGACGAGGCGCACACGTTGACCCACTGCATCATCAGCCGCGAAGCCGACGAAGCTCTGGCGGCGGCCAAGGACGTCGATGCGGCAGTGGCCAAAGGCAAAAAGCTCGGCCCCCTCGCTGGCGTACCGCTCGCACACAAAGACATGTTCGACCGCACCGGCAAGATCGCCTCGTGGGGCGCGAAAATTCGCGCCGACAAGCCCGCCCAGCGCGACGCGACAGTCATCGAGCGTTTCAAAGCCGCTGGCGCATTGCAAATAGCCGCGCTGCATCTGACGGAATTCGCCTTCGGGCCCACCGGCCACAACTATGTGCTCGGGCACGCGCGCAATCCATGGGACCCGACGCGCATCACTGGCGGATCTTCGGCTGGCACCGCCTGTGCGGTTGCTTACGGCGCGATCCCGGTCGGGCTTGGTTCGGACACGGCTGGTTCACTGCGCCTGCCTGCCGCCAACTGCGGCGTGACCTCGATCAAGCCGACGTGGAGCCGGGTGAGCCGCGCCGGTGCCATGCCGCTGGCCGCCTGCCTCGACGTGCTCGGTGTCATTGCGCGGCACGTCGAAGATCTGGCGCTGTCGCTGCAGCTACTTGCCGGCCCCGATGGTCGCGACGCCGCGGTCGCGACCCTGCCGGTGCCGGATTATCTGGCGACCTTAGATGCGCCGGTCGCTGGTCTCCGGGTGGGGCTCGACGAGGCCGTGGCCGGGCAAGCACACGCTGACGTGCAAGCTATGGTGCAGGCGGTGCTCGGCGTGCTCGGCACGGCCGGTCTTGTCAAGAAAAGCTGTACGTTCCTCGACTGGACGCTGCTCGATCACGTGGCGCAGGTGATGCAGTTGCCGGACGCCGCGTCGGCGCACGCGCACTGGCTGACGACACGCCCCAACGACTACGGGCCGCAGGTGCGCGCACGGCTGGAGGTTGGGCATTTCATTTCTGCGGTCGATCACATGACCGCGCAGCGTGCACGGGGCACCCTGCTGCAACGCACCCTAGATCAGACATTCAAGGACATCGACGTTGCTATTTTGCCTATAACCGCCGACCCGCTGCCGACAATCGCGGAACTCGACGTGGCCGGTAGCCCGTCCGTGCAGGCGACGATGGCGCGTGTGGTGAAGTTCTGTCGGCCGATCAGCTATCTCGGCTTGCCGACACTGACGCTGCCGATCCCACGCTCGGGCAACCAATTGCCCGGTGGCGTGCAGATCATCGGGCGGCCATTCAGCGAACCGTTGCTGCTGCGCATCGGCCAAGCCTATCAGAAACTCGTACCGCCAGAGATCGCGCGACCGCTGTAAGTATCTGTGGGTACCGGGGCGCTTGCTGGCTTACCAACGCGCCAGCACTGCGCCCCAGGTGAAGCCGCCACCCATGGATTCCATCAGCACGAGCTTGCCTTCGCCGAGGAGGTGACGCTCGAACGCATGATTGAGCGCCAGCGGTATAGACGCCGCCGACGTATTGCCGTGCTCGGCCAACGTCACGACGATGCGGTTCTCGGGGATGCCGAGTTTCTTGGCGATGCCGTCGAGAATGCGCTTGTTGGCCTGATGCGGCACGAACAGATCGATCTCGTTGGCAGCGTATCCCGTCGTGACGAGCGTCTCTTCGATCACGCCGGAGATCTTCTGCACGGCATGGCGGAAAACTTCACGGCCGTTCATGCGCAGATGACCGACGGTCTTGGTCGTGCTCGGTCCGCCATCGACGTACAACAGATCTTCGTATCGTCCGTCGGAGCGGATGGTGGTGGAGAGGATGCCGCGATCGTTACGGCCGCCGGTTTGCGGCTGCGCTTCCAGAACGACGGCACCGGCACCGTCGCCGAACAGAACGCAAGTGGTGCGATCTTCCCAATCGAGAATACGTGAGAACGTCTCGGCACCGATCACGATCGCACGCTTGAACTGGCCAGTGCGGAGGAAAGCATCCGCGGTGGCCATCGCATAGACGAAGCCGGAGCACACCGCCTGCACGTCGAACGCTGCGCCTTTGGTCACCCCGAGCATGTTCTGGATGCGAACGGCGGTGGCCGGAAAAGTGCGATCTGGCGTGGCGGTCGCGCAGATCACGAGATCGATTTCGACGGGATCTATGCCGGCGCGAACGAGTGCCTGACGCGCCGCGTGTGCGCCGAGATCGGACGTGTATTCACCATCGGCTGCGATGTGCCGGGCACGAATGCCTGTTCGCTCGACGATCCATTCGTCGGTCGTATCGACAGTTTTTGCCAGCTCGGCATTGGTGAGAATGCGTTTCGGCAGATAGGCACCGACGCCTCTGATCACCGATCGAATAACGGCCACGTACTACCTCGTAAAATGCGTTAACAGAGCGCTATGGGACCGGTGTCCGACCTGATCGGGATCGTGCCATCGGGCAACAGCGCGTTACGGAGTTTCTGGTTTCGGCTCTGGTGGCCGCGGCATCTCTGGCTTCGGCGCTTCGGGGGGCGGAGGCATTTCTGGTTTCGGCGAGTCCGGGGGTGGCATTTCCGGCTTCGGCGTCGAAGCGGCCAGCATCAAGTCTTTCATCAATGCTCCTCCCAATCCAATTCTCAACCGGCACTGGCTGTTTTGTCCATGTCCGCTTCTGCTGCTGCGGCAGTTGCGATGCTTTCCAGTTTCGACTGCAAAGCAGCGAGATCGCCGGTGAGCCGTTCAATGATCCCGCTTGCTGCCATGCCATAGCCGACCTCGATAGCGCTGGCAAAACCGTAAGCATCCGTGCCGCCGTGGCTTTTGATCGCGATGCCATTCAAACCGAGGAAGGTGCCGCCGTTTGAGCGGCGCGGATCGGAACGCTGCTTCAGGATTTTGAAGCCGCCGCTGGCGAGCAAAGCGCCCGCCTTGGACAGCAGCGAGGAGGTCATGGCTTCGCGCAAGTAGGTTGCTATTTGCTTCGCCGTACCTTCGGCGGTCTTCAACGCGATGTTGCCGGTGAAGCCCTCGCAGACCACGACGTCGACGATGCCTTGACCGATTTTGTCGCCTTCGATGTAGCCCCGATAATCGAACGAAAGTTGCACGTCCCGCAACCAAGCATGCGCCTGCTTGACCTCGTCGGCACCCTTTATCTCCTCGGTGCCGACATTGAGCAAGCCGACCGTCGGTCTTTCGACGCCGAAGATCGAGCGAGCCATGGCGGCCCCCATGAGTGCGAAATGACAGAGTTCCCGCGCGCTCGCACCGATATTGGCTCCGACATCGAGCACGATACTCGGGCGATGGATGGTCGGCCATTGACCGGCCAAGGCCGGCCTGTCGATGCCCGGCAGGGTCCGAAGGATCAGCCGCGAGACCGCCATCAGCGCGCCGGTGTTGCCGGCCGAGACGGCAAACGCCGCTTCGTTATCGCGGACCGCTTCGATGGCCTGCCACATGCTGGTGCCTTTGCCGCGCCGCAGCGCCTGGCTCGGCTTGGCATCGCTGGCAATGACACTGTCGGTGTGTCGGACCAGCGATCGGGCCGCAAGTGCCGGATGATCCTCGAGTTGGCGCTCGATGGCCGTTTGTTCACCGAATATGAGAAACTGAAGGGATGGATGCTTCTCCAGCGCCAGCGCGGCCCCCGGCACGACGATCGATGGTCCGAAATCGCCCCCCATCGCGTCTAAAGCCACATATTGCGGTTCTGCCATAGATACGTCCAACTCCCGCCAACCCCCAAACACTGCCTGCATTCGCCCGTTACAGGTGGCACCCTTGCAGGGGTCGCGATGCTTACCCTAAAGCTCAGGGCGCGGCAAAAAAATCGATGCCGCGCTGCATAACCGCATTTGCGCGGCGGTCATAGGCGGGTGAAACGATCGACGATGATCAGGCGGAGCCCTGAGGCTTTTGTTTCAGTTTTTCAAGCACGGCGAATGGGTTGTGCTTGACCTCGGCAGTGGCGTCTTCGACCGGCGTGAATTCGGCACCCGGGCGACGGGGATAGGGATTGATCCCGGCCGCCATTTCCTCGAACACGATGCGGCCGACCGCGAGCCACTTGCCTTCGATGGGCTCGACCTCGGACTCCTCGTCGAGATCGACTGCCCCGCCATCGGCTGCGGCCAATTCTTCGGCCGGGCGGTAGTCGACTGCCAGATCGAGTTTCACCGTCTCGTGCACAGGTGCCAATGTGACGACGCAGGCCTGCGTCAGTTCGGCCAGCACCTTGCCGGTCAGCCGATAGCCATCAGCAGGCGCGCGCTTCAGCCGATAATTTACCTGCAATACTTCACATCCAAGAATACCGAGCGCATCGGCCAGCAATTTGCGTTCCGCCTCCGTCGCAGTGCGCTTGATGTCCAATCCGCCCGCGTGAACCTCGTCGAGGTCGTGGCCCCAATCGAGCGGGTTTGCAGTTTCAGGTGTGCTGTCCGGGATGTCTGTCATCGTGATCTCACAGCTGTGTTCTGTTCGATGTCAAAGTGGTGGCCATGGCAGCGGCAAAGTGCCTGCCAGGCAATCGGCATCGGATGTTACGGCCAATCCGCCATGTAGACGCTCCATATAATGGGCGATTGCGGAACTATCGAGAGCGCCAGCCACCGACCCGACGACCGGTCCGAACGCCGCCTCGATGGCCGTCTTCAAACCTTCGGTCGATGGCGTCGCCGAACCCAGCGCCGCGCCATAGTCTCGATGTCGATCGTAAAGGGCGGCAGCGGCGCGCTTTACTTTTTTCGGCACGGTGAGATCGCTGATGCCAATTTCGCGCATGTTGTCATCCATGTCGGTCATGAACACTTCGCCTAGGCTACGACCGAGGTCGGCGCCCGAAGCGCCGGCTCGTCCGAGGCGGTGCATGACGAGTGCAACGTGAAGCGCCAGCATCTCGAAACGGCCTTCGCGCGTGTCGGGAACGCCCCACGAGGCGTAAAACGTCGGCTGCCGAGCTGACGCCACAATCGAGCCATAAATTTTGCCCGCGATCCGGGTAGTGTCGGATTTACGGTTCAGCCAATTCGGCATGGTTTGCCCAAGGTAATTTGCACGGTCGACATCGTGAGTTGCGCAGTCGATGCCTGATTGACCGAGCCGATGATTGATCGCCTATGTGACTGATGGGGTCTGACGTTGCAAGGGGCGACGTCCAGGGTCGAACGTCGCGGGGACGCCTGACGCGCGTGCGTTGCGCAGTTCGTGTTCCTTGGCTATTCGGCAATAGTGAGATCGCGTGCATGATTCGCGGCCTCTGCTGCAATCTGATGGGGAATTCCAGGTGCCAACGACAACGATCGGGCCACGGAGCCGACACAGCATGCGCTGCGCTTCAATTTGCGGCGCTGTTTTCATGGTGTTGGGGGGATGCGCGCCAACGATCGTCAAACACGGTCACCAGTTCCAGGAGAACGACGTCCAAAAGGTTCAGACCGGCATGAGCCAACAACAAGTTGCCGGCGTGCTCGGGTCTCCGACGACGACGGCTGCGGTTAGTAGCGGACAAGCCCACTACTACATTTCGTCGACAGAGAAGCAGACCGCGTTCTTCACTCCCGAAGAAACCGATCGCATGGTCGTGGCCGTCTATTACAGTCAATTCGGCGCAGTCGACCGGATTGCGCAGTATGGACTGAAAGACGGCAAGGTCGTCAATTACTCGAAAAACCAGACGCCAAATTCGGCGCGTGACGAGAGCATGATCAAATCTCTGTTCCGCAACCTCGGCACGAAGCAACTCGGCTTGGAATAAGGGCCTGACGGGTTCGGATTCTCACGGCGTCTTGAAACACGGAAACTCGCAAGGCGATCGCACTTTCCAGCTCGCGTCGGGTGTTCTTTCTGACGGGCGCGTGACGTAGGTGCGACGGACTGGCTGGCTGCGCCGAGCGGCAATCGCATCTGTACCTGCTTTAGGTGGCGAAATGCCGGCGTCTGGCGTGACGGCCACTGCATCTCCTGCCGATCGGGCCACGGGTGCGAGCGGCGGCGTAACAGTCGGTGTTTCCACGATACCGTTGGTCGCATCGGTCTTGATCGTGACACTTGCGGCAGCGGCGGAAGCTTCTCGCGGGGGAGTGACCATCGGTTGCCCCGTCGCGCTCTCCAAATCCGGGACTTCGGAGAGCTGCAACGGGAAATACGTACGTGTGCCGTACTGGCGCTCCAACTCAGGTAGTTTCTTTTGGACCAGCAGATCAAGCTTGCGCTTGAACGTATTGAAGCTGCCGACTTGCAGAAATCCGACCGCGACCTTCCATTTCTCGGGGCTGTCGAAGCTGGCGAAAGTCTTATCGTTGCCGCGCAAAAACGATGCCAGATCTTCGAGACGCTGGATCACCTTGCGGTCGTAACGCGACAGCCAGCGATCGTAAAGACTGTGCCACTCCCAGTCGTCGACGGTGGCGCCGCCGTTGTCGCGGGCCATCAGCTGCAGCCGGCCGTCCGCGTGGCCGAAGGCTTCGAGATTCCGGAAGAAGCGATCCCACTGCCCCAAGAGCTGATCGACCAGCAGGATATTCGACAACTGGCGCGCCAACTCGACTTCCTTCTCGGATGGACGCGGGAACTCGGAACGCGCGCCTCTGACACCGGACAAAAACATCGGTTTGGTCGAGGGCTGCGGTCCATTGGCGCGAATGAAGGATGCCAAGGGATGCGACTGATTGAGATGCCCTGATTCCGTCGCCAGACTCGCCGCGAAGAATTTCTGACCGCGCGGCCGCAAACGATAAATGCCTTTGAGCCAGGCCGGATGTGAATTCAGCTGCGCTGTCGTCGAGAGATAGTTGACGCGGCGATCGGGATCACTCTCGTACTGCTTTTTTAGAATTGCCTTGAAACGCGCGGATGCCTGCGGACCGAGCTGGTAGTAGGTGACGGGATTGTAGATGTCGCTGATCCCGAGGAAGCGGGCGAGGCGGTAGCTGACGACTTCCGACTCGAGATTGTTCGACGTGTTCTGTGGCGCGAAAGTTCCCGACTTTCGATGCCCGGGCTCGGCGATATGAAATCCGACCGACGATCCCTGATGCTTACCGGATTTATAGGTGAATTCGAGGCCGGGATTTTCGAGGTTCAAGGTCTTGGCGAAACTATCGAACTGCAGATCTTCCTGCGAACCAGGCACATCTTGCGCGAGCGCCGCCGATGTCATCGCAAGACACGCCGCAAACAGGGCAGTGAGAATACGCATGACCACAAGCCTTGATTTTCTATACTGCAGAAATAGCTATTCAGCCGCCGAACAGACAGCTCGTTTGGGGGCCGTCAGGAGCCCGAGGAGGTCGACTTTGCTCTCACGACGAATGTATCGGGCGCTGTCACAGTCGCGTCCTTTCCGGCGCGGTCGCCGGGAATAAGACGGGCTGCGACCGCTGGCGATGCGCCATTTGTAACAGTCGCTGTCGAGGCCGCGAGCCGAAGTCCACGCTCCGGTTGATCCGCCACGGTCTCGTTGTGCGCCAATCGCCAGTCCTCGAGTACCCTGCGCGCCTCGATCAAGTCGACATATCCGCCCGCTGCATGGGCTTCATCGCGCAAACGATGGGCGCAGCCGACGACATACGGTTCGGTTTGCGGCTGCTGATCGATGAAGATCCAATCGATCGCAAGCACCTTCTTCCAGTCTTGCGCCGCGCGAGACGCGAACTGCGGCCAAGAATCGCTCGCGATGGTTTTCGGTTTACCGTGGTCGGTCATCAACCGGTCCAATTCGCCCAACACGCGTGCACTCGAGAACGATGTCTCGGGTACGACTGCAAGGGCTTCGCGCGTGTCTTCGTCGACAACGACAAGGATGCGGAAGCGGCTCCCGTCGGCGAGGGTCGCAGGAAGGAATTCCACGCCCCAGTTGCGCTCGCCAGCAGCGACCGATGACAGTCCTTTGACCCCGTCGAGCAGCGGAGTATTGGCAGCCTTGAGGCGTATCGTTTTGACGTCGACGTGCGCAGGGCTCATCCGAAACGCCGCCAAAGTCAGCGCCGAAAGCACGAGCGTGCCCATAACGGTGGTCAAATATTCACCAGCGCCACAGCACACGCCGATAGCCGCCGCCATAAAGATAAAGATCATTCGCTGCGGACGTTTGATCTGTGAACGGAACCGAACGATCGACATTGCACCGAACAGGCCGAAAGAAATGGCCGGCGCATGCTTGATGATCGAGACGAGCAAGCCGATGGCGATCGTCAGAATGAAAACCGTCGAAGCAAATTCCAGCTCACCCGGTTCGTTCGGGGTGATGTGACGATAGACGAGATACAGGACACCCGCGCAGATCGAAACGACGGCAACAAACGCCAAAAACTCGGTTATTTTCATCGTCGCGGCTGGGTCGACAGTCAGCAATGAGTCGAACATCTTCAGTTACTCTCTAACACTGACACGGCTGTCGCATTCTCTAGCCTCAGTATTCCAGGCAATGAAAAATGCTGCGACAGGCCAGTCCGTATTCCCCCCAAACCAAATCAAGTGCACGCAGTGCGTGCTTATCCCAGGCTACGCACACGCATGCACACTGGGCTATCCGTCTGAGTTTTGAGAAGCGGGGTCAACGATATAGCCGTCCATTGGTGAATTCTCGGGCCGTGTTGTGATCTTTGCGCATCGCAGTTACGCTGCCAGGCTTAAACTGCTCCGGTCATCGGGCCTGTAAACAGAGCTTTGTGCGCGTCTGCCGGCTGCCAGATCAACAGTCGTGCCTGATCGACGGGGCCAGGCATAAGAATTTGTCCGAGCGCCGCGCGGCGAAACCCGAACCGCTCGTAATATGGTGGGTCACCAACGAGCACGACGATTTCGATACCCGCCCCTTCCGCCGCCGCCAAGCCCTCCGCGATCAGCCGACGACCGTAGCCCTGGTTCGCGTAAGCGTGCGCCACCGCCAACGGACCCAACATCAGCGCGCCGCTACGTCCGCCGATCGACACAGCCGTAAACCGCACGCTCGCAACCAGGGAGGCCCCATCATAGAGGACGCGGCAAAACGGCGACACCATCGGCTGCCGCTCCCGCACCCGGTAGGCGGTGCGTGTCAATGCCCCTGGCCCGAATGCGATGTCATGGAGCGCCTCGATCGCAAGCAAATCCCCTTTTCCTGCGACGCGAGACTTGAGCTCCCGGGCAGGCTCCGAGTTCGTTGCATCGGTCGCAGGTTGCGGAGTTGTGGCTGGCAGCTCGGTCGACATGACATTTCCAGCGACGACAGGAACGACACGGATGGGTGGGACGACGCAGCGCGGCTCGCGGTTACGGCGCGGATGTGGCATACACTCATACGCCCCGATGTGGCGAATCACCTGCCGGGTTGCCGGGCAACTTTATTCGTCGACTGTGGTTCAAATCAAATGACACTCGTCGCGCTCGCACGCAACCCGGTTCCAAGTGGCGCCATCGCCGGCCTTTTCCAAGGTTTTGATGGTGCGCCGCTCCGTTACGCGAGGTGGTCGGAAACCATCCGGCAGCGGCGGGGCACGGTCGTGATCGTCCCCGGTCGCAGCGAGTTCATCGAGAAATATTTCGAGACGGTCGCGGACCTGCGAAGGCGGGGTTTCTCCGTTGCCATCATGGATCTGCGTGGCCAAGGCGGATCAAAGCGCATGCTGGACAATCCATTGAAGGGGCACGTGCGGCACTTCCGGGAGTACGATTCAGATCTTGCGCTATTCATGACCGAGGTCGTCGTGCCGAACATGCCGCCGCCCTATCTCGGACTGGGGCATTCGCTAGGCGGACATATTTTGCTACGTGTCGCGGGCCTCACACTGTGCCCATTCGAGCGCATCATCGTTACGGGTCCAATGCTGCAGATCGCTGCGGAACAACTGAAGATGCCGCTGTTTGCCGCGCGCGCATTCACCGAAAGCATAGCCGGTATCGGGCTCGGAAATTTTCTGCCACCCGGCGTCGACCAAAGGCCACCCGGTTCCGCCCCGTTCGAGGGCAACATGTTGACATCGAACCGGGAGCGCTACGAGCGGGCGCTGGCCGTTCTGGAAGCGGCACCTGAACTGGCGCTCGGCGCACCGACGATCGGGTGGATGCGCGCCGCGCTCAGATCGTGCGCGATGCTGGCGGCGCTCGACTTTCCGGCGAGCATCAAGGTTCCGGTTCTGATGGTTGCGGCCGGTCGGGACACGATCGTATCGACACCTGTCATCGAGGACTTCGCACCGCGCATGAAACTGGGCACGCTCGCGCTGATCGGGACCGCAAAACACGAAATTCTGCAGGAAAGCGACGATATCCGGGGGCGTTTCTGGGCCTCGTTCGATGCCTACACCGATGCGATCAAAGCGGCCGCTTAGCGCGTGGGCATCGAGAGAAGTTTCAGCACCGAGGCATGCAGGCGCGGGTCGCCGGCAGCGACGATGCGACCGCCGTTGATCGCAGTGCCTCCGTCCCACGACGTCACCACACCGCCTGCACGCTCGATGATGGGGATAAGGGCGACGATATCAACCTGCTTCAGCCCAGCTTCGACAACGAGATCGACCTGTCCGGCGGCAAGCATACAGTAGGCGTAACAATCACCACCGAAACGCGTGAGACGTGCGCCGCTGGCCACGCGTGCAAAGGCCGACTGCTCGGCACCCGGCGCAAAGAGATCCGGCGAGGTGGCAACAAGAGTTGCGTCGCTCAGCTTCGAGCAGGTACGTGTTCTGATCGTACGGGTCTTGCCGCCTGCACTCCGCATCTGCGCTTTGCCAGCGGCGGCCCAAAAGCGCTCCCGCGTATAGGGCTGATCCATCATGCCGAGGGCCGCCTCGTCGCCGTCGAGCAGCCCGATCAGAACGCCCCACAGGGGAAAGCCGCAGATGAAGGCGCGCGTGCCGTCGATGGGGTCGAGTACCCACCGATAGCGGCTGGCAGATTCGTGCGCGGCATATTCTTCGCCGACGATCGCGTGGTCGGGAAAACGCTTACGTAAGGCTTGGCGCATGACACGTTCCGCAGCTTTGTCGGCCACGGTGACCGGGTCAAAACCGGGTCCATGCTGCTTGTTTTCAATCTGCATCGCCTTGCGAAAGTGCGGCAGGATGCGTGCACCTGCCAGATCGGCCAGGGCGTGAGCTTCCGCCAGAAGATCCGAGGCGCGTAGAGCCGGTTCCGATATCACGGGATATCCATTCCCTTCGCCTTCAAGACTAATTTTGCGGCGTCGCTGCGGAGAAATTCAAGCAGCGCTCTGGCAGCAGGCGGATCTGCGGCGGTGGCTGCGAGGCCGGCGGTATAGGTTGTGTAATTCTGGATTTCGGCAGGCAAGGGACCGACGAAAGTGACACCTGCGACCGGCAGTATTTCGCTGATCTGATGGATGGCAAGTTCGGCGTCCCCGCTCGCGACCAGTTCGGCGACATAGCCGCCTTGCTTCAGCTTGGCCTTGGTGCGAACTGCATCGGCCAGCCCCACCGTCTCAAGCCATTTGTCGAAATAGATGCCGCTGGAGCCGCCTGCCTTCGGATCGATATAGGCAACCGACTTGGCCTGAACCAGCGCTGCCTTGAAGGCGGCGACCGTGCTGATATCGGGCTTGGTGGTGCCTGCCTTGACGGCGACCCCGATCCCCACCTTGGCGATATCGAACGCCGACAGTGCAGCAATTTTGCCCGCTTTTTCCAGGCTTGCGATCACGGCCGGCGTGACGATGGCGACGTCGAAGGCTTCGCCGTCGGCGATGCGCTTGGCCAACGCACCGGCGGTCGCGTTGTCGATTGCGAGACGATGGCCGGTTTGCTGTTCGAAGCTCGGCTGCAAGGCAACGACGACCGACTTCATGGCACCGGCGGTCAGAACTTTGATCTCGGCCGAACGCGCCGGTACCGCCGTGAGCAAGCACGCAAGCGCGACCAACGACACGGCGATCGTCTTCAACCTGTTCATCACCGTCTCCACCATCGCACTTCTGCGAAATACGCAAAGCATGCGCCATCACTTTGCGACGGATTGCAAGCCTCTCCGCAGCGCAGCGCTCGGCCCTGATGCAAAGAGATCCCTACCGACACGAAACGGCAGCACCCGGGTGGATGCTGCCGCTGGTAGTCTCGAAATTCATTTTAGCGGTCGATGCGACCGGAGCTTACTTGGTTTCTTCAGCGGGTGCTGCGGCAGCGTCGGCGGCGGTTACCTGATCGCGGGCCTGACGCACCCAATCGTTCTTCTCGATTGCGCCGTTGAGGTTCAGCAATTCGTCGACGTTGGCGATATCCTCGCCAGAGAAATTAGCGATCTGCTCGAACTTGGTCACGCCGATGCCGTTGAGACGGCCAACCATTTCGGGCGACAGGCTCTTGATGAGCGCCAGGTTATCAGCTTCGCCCTTCGGCTTCTTGAAGCCTTTGAAGGCGGCGTTGAGCTTCTTGGCGCGCGCATCAGTACGCTCGAAAATACGGGCGGCGCGACCGCGACGGCCACGCAGATAGTAAAGCTTCGCACGGCGCACGGCACCGCGACGCAGCACCTCGATTTCAGCGATAAAAGGGGTGTAAATCGGGAACACGCGCTCGACGCCTTCGCCGTAGCTGATCTTGCGGACGGTGAAGCTTTCGTTGATGCCGTGGCCGGAGCGCGCGATGCAAATGCCTTCATAGGCCTGCAGACGCTCGGCTGCCTGTTTGGGCTTTTCTTTACCGGTATTCTTGGCTTTCGGATCGATCACGACTTCGTCGATGACGCGGACCATGACTTTCAGCGTATCGCCGGGGCCGAACTGCGGCACGTTGCGTTTCGCCAGCACGGCGTCCATCTGCTCGCGCTCGAGCTGCTGAATGATGTTCATATTTTTAGTTCCTTGATTGGACATCATGATTTGGCAGAGGAGCAGGACGCGGGCGAAGCTGTTAAGCTATCGCGCCGTGACAAGCTCATGCGGCCCGGAAAGGGCGTCCCTGTAGGGAAGTTGGTCGTATAGCTTGTCCGGCCGGTGATGTCTATCGGGGTCAGACCGTTACATTTACATGACCCGCCAGTTTTTGACCCAGTAGCGATAGACCAGCGGCAGCGCCGATACGAGCAAAATGGGCACGCACAAAACGGTCAGAATGCCGCTCAGGGACCGCGTGTCGGGCCGAATAAGGTAGATGCCGGACGCAAGGCAGATAGCCCATGTTCCCATCAGCACGGCGGCAATCAACCCGCGCACGACCTGATTGAACGTCCTGTAGGGCGCGATCGGGCTCGGGACCGAATTTGCAGGAGCTTCAGCACCCACCTCTCCACTGACGCTTGTCATCGTGTCTCATCCAACTCAGCCGCTTCCCGACACTATCGAGAGGTCGCAACGGCTGCAACTGCTTGAAACCACAGAAAAGGAGGGCAGCTGATCGAGCTGCTCTCCCTTATTGCCGTCTAGCAACATCCCGTCCGAAGTCGCCTTCGGTCACGCAGCCCGCTTTTCGTGCAGGCCTTCGGCGATTTCTTCCATGACCTTGTTCGAGAACGCCTGCAGGTCGCTGGGTTGGCGCGATGTCACGACGCCTTGATCGGCGACCACTTCGCTGTCTTCCCACTTCGCGCCGGCGTTGATCATGTCGCCCTTGATCGACTTGTACGACGTCGCGCGGCGACCTTTGATGATGCCGGTGTCAATCAGCAGCCACGGCGCATGGCAAACGGCGGCAACCACTTTCTTCTGATCGTAGAAGTCGCGGATGAACTTCAGCGCGGCCGTGTTTATCCGTAACAGATCGGGGTTCATTTGCCCGCCCGGCAGCACGATCGCGTCGTAATCGCTCGCTTTGGCACCTTCCAAGGCCACATCGACTGGCACGTCGCTGCCCCAGTCCTTGTCCTTCCAGCCTCTGATGCTTCCGTTTTCAGGCGACACGATGTGGACGGTCGCCCCAGCGGTTTTCAACATGTCACGCGGCACTTCCAGCTCCGATTGTTCGAAGCCGTGAGTGGCAAGGATGGCGATCTTCTTGTTCTGCATATTCATAAAGCAACCTCGATGGTGAGAGAGGCTGCTTAACCGGACGCAAGCGGTTGCGTTCCACGCGTGTTTGAAATCGGCCGAAGTGCGTTACGCTGCCATGAACCGCCGCCGCATGCCTTTGAGCACAAACAGCGCCAACAGGCCGGTGAGAATGTCCATGCCGATCACGAGTCCGAAGACGTTGAGCCAACTGCCGGTCGCTTCGAAGATTTTGGCGGCCACTGGTGCACCGAGGATCGATCCGATCCCTTGCGCCATGTAGAGAAAACCGTAGTTGGTGGTGGCGTTCTTGGTGCCGAAGGTATCGGTCAACGTCGAGGGAAACAGCGAGAAAATCTCGCCCCAACCGAAGAATACCAGCCCGGACAGCAGCACCAGCATGTAGGGATCGGTGCGGTACTGCAGCATCAGCCAGATGGCGCAACCTTCGAGAATGAAGGCGATACCCATGGTGTTTTCGCGGCCGATGGTATCGGACACCCAACCGAAGAACGGTCGTGTCAGACCGTTGGTGACGCGGTCGAAGGTCAGGGCGGCGGGGATCGCAGCCATGGTGATGCCGGCGATGGTCACCATCGTTTTGGCGTCGATGCCGAACGATTTGGCGAAGCTGGTAAATTGCGTGATCACCATCAATCCGCCGGTCGACATCATGGAGAACATGACGAACATGAGCCAGAATACGGGCGTTTTCAGCATCTCGCTCGGTGCATAGTCGCGGCTGCCGGCGGCGCCTGCGAGGGGTTGCGCGGCTGCGACTTCGCCTGAGTGTGGCGTGCGCAGCAAGATGGCAGCGAGTGTGCCGATGGCGGCGAATATCAGTCCGAATACCATCAATGTTTTCTGATGGCCGGAAGCCTTGATCATGTCGTCGATGGGAAACGTGGTGGCGATAGCGCCGAAGCCATAGCCGGCCGCGACGACGCCGGTCGCGAACCCGCGCCGGTCGGGGAACCACTTCACCATCAATCCGACGATGCCGATATAGACGATGCCGGTCCCCAGGCCGCAAATGAGGCCGTAGGTCAGGTAAAGGCCCAACAGACTACTGACATACGAGGACGCGACCCAGCCGAGGCCGCTCAACAGCGCGCCGAGCCCGATCAACAGTTTGGGTCCGAAGCGGTCGACCAGCCAGCCCTGAAGGGGCGACAACCACGTCTGGATGACGATCAGAATGGTGATCGTCCATTGTACGTCGGACAGCAACGCGCCGGTCGACTTTTGAAATGAGCCGGTAAAGAGCGTCCAGACGTATTGCGGGCTCGATATGGTCATCATGATGATGAAGCCGAGCAGCAACTGCAGCCATCGGGCTTTCGATGCGGTCGCCGTCCCCAACGCTCGTGTTTCGTAGGTACCTGTCGTGGTCATGCACTTGTCTCGCGCTAGCCAGCGGCCCCCAAGCGAGGCCGAACGTAAGACAGCTTGATGGATCAAGCTTACGGCTGCAGCAAAATTGTGCAATCATCAGCGGGTATTTTACAGGCACCTGTCTAGAAAATTAGCATGGCTTGAAAACCAAGCTCACGTCGCCACATCAATTGTAGTCGCGATGAGCGTCGAACGGGAATTCGTCATGCGCCCTATAAATTTGCCGAGCTTGACGTCTCTGGCGGTTGTGCTGGCCATCGTTGCGGCGGATGCATCTGCCGCGCTAGCGCAGGCGCGACTGGTTCCGTCAGCGGCAGCCGAGACGAATTCGCCGGTGCGGGACACCGATATGAAGTCCGGCGAAGCGAAAATCGTCGCGTCGGTTGCCAAATCGCGAAAGCAAGTGCAGCGGTCGGCGGAGAAGAAGCGTCTTTCTTTGATGCAGCAGCGCAAACGCGCCGCACTGCAGCAGCGCCTTTTACTGCAGGAACAAGGGTTGCGGGAGCAGGTCGGCGGCGGCCAGCGTCAACTCGACCGTATCAGGGATCAGCAGGCGGAGAGCTTGCGCCTGCAGCAGGAGCAACAGCGGCGCGTATCGGTGCAGCAGCGCAGGTTGCAGCAACCGCAACAGCCTGGCGCCGTGCCGCGTCTGACACCGAACCTCGATCGTCCGCTGATTGAACAGCGGAACCCCACCTGCGGCGTCACCGGCATGCCACTGTGCTGATGTCAGCGTCGCCTCAGTTCTGGAATGCCTAGATCCGGTCGGCGTTCGCGGGTGATGCGCTCGGCTTCGGCGCGTCGCCATGCCGCGATTTTCTTATGGTCGCCGCTGAGTAGAACTTCGGGAATGGTGCGGCCCTCCCAGTCGCGAGGACGGGTGTATTGCGGGTACTCCAGCAAGCCGCCTTCGAAACTTTCCTCGCTGAGGCTGTCGGCTCCCCCGAGCACGCCAGGGAGCAGGCGGACGCAGGCGTCGAGCAGCACCATCGCCGCCAATTCGCCACCCGAGAGGACGTAGTCGCCGATAGAGATCTCTTCGAGAGCATGCGCGTCGATAACGCGCTGATCGACGCCCTCGAAACGGCCCGCCAGCAAGATCACGCCGGGTCCGGAGGCCAGAGTGCGGGCGCGGGCCTGGGTCAGTGGCGCACCGCGCGGGGTCAGGTAGATGACCGGCAATTGCGCATGGTCGATCCGCGCAGCATCGATCGCCGCGCCGATGACGTCGGCGCGCATCACCATCCCCGCGCCGCCCCCGGCCGGGCTGTCATCGACCGTGCGATGCTTGCCCAAGCCGTACTCGCGGATCTGGCGCGCTTCGAGCGACCAGATGCCGCTTTGCAGCGCTGAGCCGACGAGCGAGACGCCGAGCGGGCCCGGAAACATCTCGGGGAACAACGTCAACACGCGCGCGCGCCAGGACGCTGCCGCGAGCGGCGTCCGGGGCGGCTCGGGGGACGTATCGGGCGCGCCCGTTCCGGCCCCCTCGGCGCTGGTACTCACGCGCCTTCGACGACGACGATGTTGAGATAACCGGCACCTTCGCGCAACTTGCGGGCGGCAGCATATTCCGGCGAGTATGCGTAGGCGCGCGCTGCGTCGAGGTTCTCGAATTCTAGCACGACGTTGCGGGCACGGCCTTCGCCTTCGGCGATTTCCATGCGTCCGCCGCGCACCAGCGGCTTGCCGCCGTACTTCTTGATCGCTTCACCAGCGGCGGCTGCGTAAACGGCCCATTGCGTGGCGTTGGTCACGACAGCTTGAGCGATGACGTATCCTTTAGGCATGTTGTCCTCCTGTTTAATGTTGTGCAAGGTCGTCGGATCATGCGGCTCTGACAAGCCTGAACTTGATCCGTTGGCCATAAGGCACTGTCGCCGAATAATCCAGATCTCGGCAATCGCGACGCCACCACGACGCCACCTGCGGGATTGCGATGACAGTGGGATTGGTAGAGTATGTCGTGGTGACGCAACGGAAAATCGACACCTGGATGACCCGAGACCGACCGCCGCCCAGAACGCCCTCGCAACAGCGATCGCCGCATCCGGGATTGCAGGGAGCAGGCATCGGTGCGGGATCGCTGATTTTGCCGAAGGTGCCGCCGCTGGAACAGCTCGACGACCGCACGCGCACTATTTTCAGATTGATCGTCGAAAGCTACCTGTCGAACGGCGAGCCGGTCGGGTCGCGCAATCTGGCGCGGGGGCTGCCGATGGCGCTGTCGCCTGCCTCCGTGCGCAACGTCATGAGCGACTTGGAACATCTCGGGCTGATCTATGCGCCGCGTACCTCGGCAGGCCGATTGCCGACCGAAAGCGGGCTACGGATGTTCGTAGATGGCATACTGGAAGTCGGCAGGCTCCCAGAAACAGAGCAATCGGCACTGGACAGCCAACTGCGCGCCAAGCACGAGAATTCGGTCGAGGGGGTACTGGCGGACGCCACCGAGATGGTTTCGGGGCTGTCGCGCTGCGCCGGCGTCGTCTTGACCGACACACAAGTGGGCCGCTTGAAACACATCGAATTCGTTCCGCTGGAACCGGGCAAGGCGCTTGTCGTGCTGGTCGGCGAGGACAACCGCGTCGAGAACCGCATCATCTCGACGCCTGCGGGACTGCCGCCGTCGGCGCTGACCGAAGCGGCTAATTACCTCAATGCGCAAATCCGCGGCATGACGCTGGCCGAGGCCAAGGCGCGGGTCGAGGCGGAGCAACAATCGGCGCGCTCGGAACTCGACCAACTCACGCAGAAGGTCGTACAAGCCGGGCTCGCGACGTGGTCGGGCGCGCTGGATGGTCGCAAGAGCCTGATCGTGCGCGGGCAGTCGAACCTGCTGCAAAATGTCGGTGCCATCGAAGATCTCGACCGCATTCGTAGCCTGTTCGACGATCTGGAGACCAAAAATGAGCTGATCCGGTTGCTCGGCTCGGCAGAAAAAGGCGATGGGGTGTCGATTTTCATCGGCTCGGAAACCAAGCTGTTCTCGTTGTCCGGCTCGTCGCTGATCGTTGCGCCATTCAAGGACGCCGAACACAAAATCGTCGGCGTTCTCGGGGTGATCGGTCCGACGCGGCTGAACTATGCGCGAATCATTCCCGTGGTCGACTATACCGCGCGTCTGGTGAGCCGCCTGCTGACTTGATTTTTTGCGGCCGACGGTCGATATCCCCCGGGGTGCACGACCCCTGGGTTTCCCGGTGTGGCTTCGGCGCGACCGCAAACGAATTATGGGATACATCATGAGCACCGAGGCCACCCCCGGTTCCCCCGCAACGCCGTCGAACGATCCGAAGTCCGAACCCGGCCAAGCCGAAGGGGTAGCGCGACCATCGGCTTTTTCGGCGATGACCAGCGACGAGCGGCGCGCCGAAGCGATGGAGGCTGCGGCGGCGGCTTCCGCCTCCGCAGGACCGGCACCGACCCATCATGACGATGTGATCGCGGCGCTCAGGCGTGAATTGTCGGATTATAAAGATAAGAACCTGCGGCTTCTGGCCGACATGGAAAATCTGCGCCGCCGCACGGACGAGGAAAAAACCAGTTCTGCGAAGTATGCGGTGACGCGCTTCGCGACCGATATCGTCAGCGTCGGCGATAACTTTCAGCGCGCCATTTCGGCGGTGCCGGCGGGGGCTGCGGAGGCTGACGCAGCGCTCAAGAGCCTGATCGAAGGCGTCCAGATGACCGAGCGTGAATATCTCAATGTACTAGAGCGGCACGGCGTCAAACGCATCGTCTCGAAGGGTGAAATATTCAGCCCGCACCTGCACCAGCCGATGATGCAGGTACCCAACCCGGATGTTCCCGCCGGTACCATCCTGCAAGTGTTTCAGGATGGCTACACGATAGGCGACCGTTTGTTGCGTGCCGCCGTCGTGACGGTGGCAGAGGGCGGGCCAAAGCCGGTCAAGTCGGCCGAGCAAAGCGCTACGCAGGCCGCGACGGGGAATGACACAGCGACGTCTCAGGTGCCGTCGGAGCCGTCGGAACCCGATAAAGGTTGAGAGCGGGCTGACGGGCCGGCAAAGGGACGAGGGCGGGGATCGTGCATGTCGACGGCAATGCCGACCCGATCAGCTGGGCACATTGTCCGTCTCGATGCCATTCGTCTGGTAGCAGCGGCATGGGTCGTGCTCAGTCACGGCCTGATCCCCTGGAAGCAGCTGACGGATCAGCCAGTGCTGAAGTTTGGCTTCACCGCCATCGGTGCCAGCTTCAGCGGCATCTCTGCCGTGATGGTGTTCTTCATCGTTTCCGGCCTGTGCATCCACCTTCCAAACGTCGACGGCCGGCCGCTGGCAACGGTGCCGTTTCTCGTGCGCCGCTTTGTGCGGGTCGGCTTCCCCCTCATCGTGATGCTCGCAATAGCGCAGCTGTTCGGGGCTGGTAGCGTCGCCGCGTTGGCCGATGTCACCTGGAGCCTTTACGCCGAACTGTTTTATTATGCGCTCTATCCCGTGCTCTACGTCGCAGCGCGCCGATGGGGATGGATGCCGTTAATCGTGGCGGCGTCGCTGCTCTCGGTGATCATCTGCATCACCCACCGCGATCAGCTTCAGGTCTCGCACCTGGGTTGGATCACCTGGGTATGGGGGCTACCGGTATGGCTGTCCGGCTGTCGCCTCGCCGAACGCCTTGCCTCGAGTGCGCCTGACCGCAATCGCGTGCTGCTGTGGATATCGCGCGGCACGTTGTGGTCGGCCAGCGTGGCTGCCACCTACCTGTTGTTCCACGGTCCGGTAAAAGTCAGCTATCTCGTCTCGATGCTTGCGATTTCTCTCATCGCCTATTTATGGCTATCGGGGGAATTGAGACTGCAAAAACCGGCGTGGGCCCTGTTCGAACGAGGCGGCGCTGCAAGTTATTCCCTTTACATCGTCCATCCCGTGATTTTATCGGTGCTGCCGATGAACTCTGGCGCGTCACCATGGGTTGATGGCGTCGCGCGATGCCTCGCGGTCGGTGCGGCCACGGCACTGATGTATTTTGCGATCGAGGCACCGTCACACAAGATGGCGCGTCGGCTCGCGGACGCCGTCAAAGGCGTTCGGTCGCGAAGTTTCCCGGTTCGGATAGACATCTGATGTACCATTCACGCGCGAGTTTATGGATCGCAATGTTCGCCGTGGCGTGTCTGGGGTTGATCTCCGCGAGCGGGACGATGCGCGCGTCAGCGCAACTCGTGATGGTCCGCATGTTTGCAAGCGTGCGGGCCCCTGATTATGCGTTGATCGGCGACAGCAGAGTGCTCGACTGTCGCTGGCTCGGCAATCTGACTTATAATCCGCTGGCGTTGGCGAACCTTGCCGTGGGTGGCACCGTGACGCGCCAGATCGTTTCGCAAGCTACCGAAGCAAGTAAAGCGGCAGCGCGCACAGTGATAATTTCGGCCGGCGTCAACGACATCGTGATCGACAATTCGAGTGTCGAGAAGATCGAGATCGATTATGAAGTGCTGCTGCGAAGTGTTGGCCGAAATCAGCGCGGCGTGATCACACTCGTCGCCTATACGTCGAACCCTGCCCACACTCCGGCGATCGATAGTTTGAATGGCCGCATTCGAATGATGGCGGAAAAACGAGGATTTTCAGTTATCGACCTTAATCCCATGATGTCTGCCGGAGGGGTGCTCAAGCCAAACTTGACGCGTGATGGCATCCACTTCTCGGTGGCAGCCTGCAGCATTTGGCTGCAGTTGCTTACCGAGGCACTCGAAAAACAGAAATCATAACTCTCTCAACTGATGATCTCTCAACGATGTGCCGACCTATCGCTTGGAAGTTTCGTCATCGTTGCTATTGCCCTTCACCAACGGCGCCATCGCGCGCGTCCAATTGGTCCGCCACATGTCCATCGCTTGTAGCCAAAACTGCGTCGCGGCCAATGCCGGTGACAACGTTGGAGACCCGTTTTCTGTAGCGTCTTCCGGTGTCCGTTGTGCCAGCGATCCCATGAAGGCCGCCGTGTCTCCAGGTTGACGGAGCTGATCTTTCCAAGCTGCCGCAATGTTATCCATCATATCAGTCTGGAATTTTGCCGACTGCAGCAACTGGGTTCTGGTTGCGTCGACAAGGGACTCTGGCCAACCGGCCGTACGAGCCGCGGCTCGCAATTTCCCCATCACATTTTCGGCATTCTCTTCGGTCGTTTCCGCTATCTCGTTGCGCCAATCGCTCATCGCGACGAGCGCCTTCTGCAGCGCTTTGCGCGTTTTTACATCGATCGCCGCCGGCGAAATTTCCGTGGTCGCCATAGTCGGGCTCCTTCAAATTGTAATTTGGTCCTCGCTATTTAACTGCCACCGTAATTTTGAGTTCCTGCTTTCTGCCGGTGATCGAGCGTAAGTCATTACGGAACAATTCAAATATGCCCGATTACTCCATTCCGTCGCCAGCTACGGCGGCCATTTTCGGTGCCGAATGTGCGTCGATCTCATAACCGGCTGCGTTCTCGCGGAACCGGTTTGTGATGGGGTAGCGGCGGTCACGGCCGAAGTTGCGTGCAGAGATCTTCACGCCGGGGGCCGCCTGTCGCCGCTTGTATTCAGCGACATTCAGCAGACGCGCAATCCGCTCAACGACTGCCAACTCGTGGCCGCGCGCTACGATCGCCGCCAACGGCAGTTCGTCTTCGACGAGGCATTTGAGCATGTCGTCCAGTGCTTCGTACGGCGGCAGACTGTCTTGGTCTTTCTGATTTTCGCGCAATTCGGCTGTCGGTGCCTTGGTGATGATTCGCTCGGGAATAACGATCCCTGGCGGACCTTTGCCGCCGGTGGGCACGTTGGCATTGCGCCAGCGGCACAGGCGATAGACCTCCATCTTGTAGAGGTCCTTGATCGGATTGAAGCCGCCGTTCATGTCGCCGTATATCGTGCAGTAGCCGACGCTCATTTCGCTTTTGTTGCCGGTCGTAACCAGCATGGCGCCGAATTTGTTGGAGATGGCCATCAACGTCGTGCCGCGCACGCGGCTTTGCACGTTTTCCTCGGCGATATCGCGCGGTCTGCCCGCGAAGAGCGGCGCGGTCATCGCGTACAAGCCTTCGACGGCCGGTGCGATGTCGATGCTGTCGTACCGCGCTCCCAAGGCGCCGGCGCAATCGGCGGCGTCGGTCAGGCTGTCGCCCGAGGTGAACTTGTAGGGCATCATGACGCAGTGAACGTTGTCGGCACCCAATGCGTCCACCGCCATTGCGGCGCAGAGCGCGCTGTCGACACCGCCTGACATTCCCAGCACGACACCGGGAAAACCGTTTTTGGTCACGTAGTCGCGCAGGCCCAGCACGCACGCGTGATAAGCCGCTGCGTCCCGCTCCGGCAGCATGGCACGCTCGCCTTGCGCACATGTCCAGCCGTTCGCACCGCGCGTCCAGGTCGTGAGCTGGATCGCTTCTGCCCAAGCCGGGAGTTGAGCCGCGAGTGTGCAGTCCGCGTTGAGGACGAACGATGCGCCGTCGAACACCAATTCGTCCTGCCCACCGATCTGGTTGAGATAGATCAATGGCAGCCCGCTTTCGGTCACGCGGGCGACGCACACGTTCATGCGTTGGTCGGGCTTGGGCCAATCGAACGGCGAACCGTTTGGCGAAATCAAAATCTCCGCACCGCATTCCGTCAGGCATTCCACCACTTCGTCCTGCCAGATGTCCTCGCAAATCGGCACGCCGAGCTTGACGCCCCGAAACAGGATGGGGCCCGGCAACGGTCCGGCCGCAAACACGCGCTTCTCGTCGAAAACGCCATAGTTCGGCAGATCGTTCTTGAACCGCACGCCTAGAATTTTGCCACCGTCGGCGAGCACCGCCGCGTTGTAGACCTTGCGCGTGCCGCCTTCGGTCTCAGGCCAAACGGTGCCGAACAGCACGCCGGGTCCGCCGTCGGCCGTCTCCCGCGCGAACGCTTCGGCAGAGCTGCGACAGGCATCGCCAAACGCCGGCTTTAACACCAGGTCTTCGGGCGGATAGCCGGCCACGAACAGCTCCGACACCACCATCAGGTCGGCACCGAGCGTCCGCGACTTCTCACGTGCCGCGCGCAGCTTTGCGATATTGCCGGCGACGTCGCCGACCGTCGGGTCGAGCTGCGCGAGTGCAATTTTCAGAGCCTTGGCCGGAGGCTGGTTTGCAAGTGTCGGGTTGGCGGGGGTCTGGCTCATCTCGGGCATCCTTTTGACCGGCAGACTTTGGTCAGGGCTGGCGAACTGTCAATGTGCCAACGTGCGTGGGCAGGCTTGCGACCGCCTCCTCCGAAACTCGGGGCAGCTCGAATCTCAGCGCAGCGATTTGCCTGAACTATAGGCCGCCGCCAAGCCGGCCATCATGGCGATCAGCACCGTGCACATGCCGTAGATCGCAGGCCAGCCGAAGGCGAAGTCGTGTACGTGCCGTTCGATACCTTCGCGTTCGAGGTTGAGACGCACGTTGTACTGACTCAACAGCTTTTCATTGCGGAACAGGTACACGCGCGTATCGAACGGGCCCACCGTGACATTCGCAGGGAGCACGATGTTGGCACGGAACAGGCTGCGACCGATGAACGCAACGCCGAAGTCGTCTTTGACATAGAGGCCCGAGTTTGTCTTGAGCCGCACCAGCGCCTTGCGGAATTCTCCCCCGTCGGTCGCCGGGAGCAGTGAACTCGAGCCGACGTTTTCGGTGCCGCCAGCTGGCGTCATGCGCACGTGATCGAAGCCGATCTCGTAGCCGATCATCGTCGCTTCCGACGCGATCTCGTCCAGCGGTCGCGTCGACCAGATCGCATAGTAGCTTGGGACGTCGTCGAATTTTGCGGTGCGGGTGTTGAGCCAGATGCCGCCCATCTGCGCTTTCTTGCGCACCGAGACACGGCTCGAGGTGCCCTCGATCACCACGACGATGTCGTAGTAGCCGGACCCAGGACCCGGTTGACGTGAATTGTCGACCGCGCCGAACACGACGATTTCGGTGCCGGTGAAGCTCGACGTCACCGCGACATTGCGCGTCGATACATCGGCCTGCACCGTTTCAGTCGGTACGTCGGGCGGACGCGTCTCATCCGGTTTCGCCTTCGCGGCGGGGGGCGGTGTAACCGGAACCTGGCGGCCGCGGCGAGGCTCGATGCTGTTGGCCGGCGGTGTCTGCCGGCGTTGCGCCCACGCATCATCTGCCAGCCCGAGGCCGCAGAGTGCAAGCGCGGCAAGCGCCATGATGCACACGTGGCGCTGGTCAGGGGCGCGTAACATCCGCATCATCCGCTGTCCCTCGACTGGATCGAGAATACATCCGGCGGCGTACTGATCAGATCCCAGCCAACGCGGAAGCAAACGGCGAGCACCAGCAATGCCAGCAAAAAGCGCAACTGTTCGCCGCGCAACTTCTCCCCCGCCGCCGCGCCTAGTTCAGCGCCGATCACGCCGCCGATCATCAACAAGATGGCCAAGACGATATCCACCGACTGGCTGGTCGTAGCGTTCAGAATGGTGGTCACGCCAGTGACGAAGATGATCTGGAATTGCGATGTGCCGACGACGACGTTGGTCGGCACATGCAGGAGATAGATCATCGCCGGCACGATCAGAAAGCCGCCGCCGACGCCCATGATGGCGGCCAACAGACCGACGAAGGCACCCAGCATCAAAGGCGGCAAGGCGCTGATGTAGAGCTTGGAGCGCTGGAACCGCATTTTCAGCGGCAACCCATGACTCCAGTTGTGCTGGCCGGAACGGCGCAGTGACGACGAGCCGCCGGCCTTGGTTTTCTTTAGCGTCCGCAGGCTTTCGATCAACATCAGGGTGCCGACCACGCCGAGCAAGGTGACGTAGGTCAGCGATACGAAAACATCGAATTGGCCCGTGCGCCGCAACACGGTAACGAGGTTGACGCCGACGAACGATCCGACGACACCGCCGGCAACAAGAATGAGGCCGAGCTTGAAATCGACGTTGCCGCGTCGCCACTGGGTCAGCGCCCCCGATACCGACGAGGCTACCACTTGTGCCGGCGCTGTGCCGACTGCGACAGCCGTCGGCAACCCTGCAAAGATCAGCAATGGCGTGAGCAGAAATCCGCCGCCGACACCGAACAGCCCGGACAGAAATCCAACGGACGCACCCATGCCGAGCATCAACACAACGCTCACCGACATTTCGGCGATCGGCAGGTACAAGTTCATCCAGCCAACCTTGTCATGCGCAGTCGAGTCATTCGCAACCTTCCCGTTGCCCGAAGTTTCCCGCCCGAACAGGACGCACGGAGACGGCGTTCTGTTGGTTGGGTGAGCGCCACCGAGCCTCGGCTTCCTACCGACAACAGCCACACCGGACCGATGGCTGACACAGCAATGATGCACCAAAGGCGTCATGCGGGAGGGTCAGGCAACGGCTGCATGACAGATCAGATGGAGTCAGATGGAGAAAGGCCCGTCCGCACGAATGCGGTCGGCGCATGGGACAACAAGACGTCGCCGATTTCAAGCGACATTGCAGACACAGGTTTCTGGGCAGACACAGGTTTCTGGGCAGGCACAGGTTTCTGGGCAGGCACAGATTTCTGGAACCGCGGCGAATCGTCGAACCAAAGCTGCGTTCAGTTCCGCTGCGGAATGCGGATGGTGCGCGGCTGTGGGAGCGCGCCAGCATTTACGGCGAGAGGGGCTTGCGGGGCAGTTTCGACGACTGCGTCGAGCTGTGCAGCCGCATTGCGCCATTGATCGCCTGCGACGCGCGGATCGTTGATACGGACATCGGTCGGCCGTGCACGCCACTTCTGTACGTCGTCGTTGCCGGCCTTTACATCGGCCGCGTCGAACGTCGCGAGGATCTGGTCGCGGCGGCGAACCGCCTCGGTATCGCCTTGCCGGGCGGCGAGCGAGAACCACAGGTAGGCCTGACGCGGATCCTTGGTCACGCCCAAGCCGTTCTCGTAGAGCACACCGAGGTTGAACTGGCTGTCGGGAAGTCCGCGGTCGGCGGCATCCTTGAACCACTTGGCAGCGGTCGCATAATCCGGCGCGGTCTGGCCGTTGCCGGCGCTGAGCACGGCCATGTTGTGCATCGCTTTGACATTGCCCTGATCGGCGGCGCGTTTATACCAGCCGCGCGCCCGGACCGGGTCAGCCGACGTGCCGAGGCCCCGTTCGAACAGAGTGCCGAGACGATACTGTGCAATCGCGAGCCCCTTGGCGGCTGCACGCTGGTACCAGCCGATCGCCTGCTTGAAGTCCTGTTTGATGCCGCGTCCTTCGGCAAGTCGCGTCGCGACTTCGAAAGCGGCAGAGGCGTCGCCGCGCGCGGCAGCCATGCGCAACGACAGCGGGCCAACCTGGGCCGGTGGCATTTCTATTGGATCGGCGACGACTTCGCCGAGACCGGCATCCGTTGCGGCCGGCACGCGGGGTGTCGGCATCGAACCGGTCACGATCGCTGCAGCCGGGGGCGCCACCGGGGCGGCCTGCTGCTGCTGTAGGGGTTGCCCGAAGCGCTGGCTGAACTCGCTTGCCGGCCGCGCCATTGCGCCGACCCGCTCGGACGCCGAGGCCTGATTGAACTGCCGTTGCATACCAGCGATATCCGGGGCTGCCGGTCGGCCGTTCGGCAACGCCAGCGCAAGCCCTTGCATCGGTTGTGAGCTCGCCTGAACCGGTCCGGAAGGTGCGCGGGGCGCGGGCTGCGGCAAGGCTGCGAGCGCGGCCGGAGCCTGCCCGTCGTTGGCGTCGCCGTCGCTCATGCTGAGGTCGTCGTTGACGGTTTCGGGTACGGAGGCTGCTGGTTTCGGCGTGCCCGGTCGATCGATCGAAACGTCGCCTGGTCGCTGCGTTGGCGTTTCCAGCCGCTGACCTGCCGACGGTGCCATCATGCCCGGAGGCAGCGTCCCGGGTACGGCCTGTGGAACGGGACCGGCAGGTGCGCGGGATTTGTCGACGCCGGTCGTCGGCATCGCAACCGGTGCCTTGGCGGCAGGTGCGGTTGCCGGCACCGACAGAGTCGAGGGCGCTTCGCCGCCCGTGAAGAGATGTTGCGCCATGAATCCAATGCCGACGAGGCTGAGCGCAGTTACTGCCACGTAGAGACCAGTTTTTCCGGAACCGCCAATTGGTGCTGCAGCGGCGATCACCGGCTTGACGCCGTCGGCGGCAGGCTCGGCGGCGGGCGTGCGCGATGTGACTTTAGCATCGGGTTTGGTGCCCGGCACCGTCACGCTCACCTTGCGTGCATTGAGGCGCAGGTCTTTAATGTTGACCTCCGGCTGCACGGGCAGCGGCGCATGGGCGTGAGCGGCTTCCTCCGGCGCAACGGCAGGAGCCATTGCAGCTTCGGCCATGTCTTCCACCGGCTCGATCATGACGCGCGGGGCGCGACGGTTCGCGGCGCGATTTCTCGGTTGCGTGTCTTCGATCGGGACTGCGGCATGACGATCGGCGGGGGGTTGTGCGACGGCGACGTGCTGCGCGGCGACTGCGACCGTGGCTGCCGGCATCGCAGCGGCGATCTGCGGCGCAAAAGTATGTGGCGCTTCGCCCATGGGCATAACTTGTGCCGGAGCGCGCACGTCGATCGCATCGACGCGATCGATCAGGCGCACGAGGGCTTCCTGCACCGTCTCCAACATGCCGGTGGTGTATTCGTCGCCGCGACGCCGTTCGGCGGCGAAGTCCTGCAACAGGGCATGTACGGCGTCGACGCGCGCCTGCGTTTCGGCAGGGTGCATGTCGTCAACCAGGGGTTGGATCTGCGCGGGGGCGCGGGCGAGCGCCCGCTCGACGGCCAGATCAGCCAGTTGAGCGAAGTCGTATGACAGGTCCTGTGCGCTGTCGCCGGCGGCACCAGCGTGCGTCTGTTGGGCATCCATCGACGCGCTGGCATAGGCCGTCAGGTCGCTCAGATGCTGTTCAATCGCGTCGAGGCGAGTTAGCTGCTGATGGGTGCTTTCGATGTGTGTCGCCAGCTCTTTGATCTGGACTTCGACCTGCCCCAACGTGTCGTTGCGCATGGCGGCCACGTCGGACTTGCTGGCGATGCCGTCGAGTGCGCTGGTGAAGCGGGTTTCGAGTTGGTCGACGCGCGACATCAATGTTTTGAACGCGCCATCGGGGCGTGCATCGGCAATCGACTTGGAAACATGTTCGGCCAGACCGGAAAGGCGGCCGTCGAGCCAGTCGCGATCGTCGCCAAGGCCGGCAAGTGTGACGACAGCTGCGGAAGGGCGAGCCGGATCAGCGAATGCTTGCTGCACCATCGGTTCTGGTTGCGCTGCAGGCAGTTCGACCTCCGGCTGGGCGGGAGTTGCCGCGCGGGCCCGTTGCGCGGGCGCGAACAAGGCGGCTTCCGGCAGAGATTTGGCCAGCACAGCTTCGCCACTCTCGTAGAGTTGCGCGAGCGCCTCGGCCGACGCCTGATCCCAGGGTTCGGACGAACCGTCAGCCCGGGTCGTAGCCACCGGCGCCACAGGTACGCGCTTCGGCGGATTGAAGACGAAATGGGTACTCTGGGGCTTGGAGCTTCCGAACACGAACGCCTCGGCGTTGCGCCGCTTGTCCGGTGCCGTTTCCGCAATACGCTCGACCAGATCGGCCATACCGGTTTCGATGCGGCTGAAGGCCGAGGCCAACTCGGCGGGCATTGCGGGGCGCGCTTTGACGGCACTACCGGACATGCGCTCGAGTTTGCTCTGCAGGTCATGCATCGCTTCGGCGTGCCGCTGCTCAACTTCGGCGATGCGCTCCTGGATCTGACAGGTCAGCTGTTCGAGCATCGTCCCCGCGCCGTCGGCCGCACCACGCCCCTGCTGCTGAGATGCAAACGATGCGGCACGCGAATCGGGATGGGTTGCCATTGTTGTTTCGAAGCCTTCGGCCTGTCGGGTGTCGTTATGCCGTCCGACCCGATGGGCCGTTCGGCATCTCACGCACTGAATGATGGTGTCGGCTTCGACGCGGGACGATCACAAGAGCCCTGGCCGCGAAGGTGTCAGCGCCCGGTAAAGGAAGGGTTAAAGTATGCGCGCTCAAAATAAACGAACGCAATCAACGAGGTTTCGAGCAACACAGCGGGATCTATGACGGCGACGCTGTAAATCTGGGCCAGCGTCGCCATATTGCTGCATGATTCGGCGGTCATGCAACGCTCGACAACACCGCTGCGGGAGGCACCCATGGGTCCCAATTCAAACACTGAGGGCGTGACGAGCGGCAGACGCGGGTCGCGGGTGCGGCGATCGGTTCTCGCGGCTGGCGGTGTCATGGCAATGGTTGCAGCGGCGATGGTTTCCGACGCGATGGCCCAATCGTCGATGCCGGCGGGCTCACCAGGTCGTTTCACCATGCATCCAGCCGATGGCGGCATTCTCCGCATGGATACGCAGACGGGGGCGCTGTCGATGTGCCGTCAAGTCTCGGGAAGCTGGTCGTGCGCGGTGCTGCCGGACGATCGCACGTCGCTGACGACTGAAATCGATCGGCTCAAGGCGGAGAATGCCGAGTTGAAATCGTCCGTCAAACGGCTGGAGGAGCTTGCCGGCGTGCCGACGGGCGCCGACGACGGTAAGGGCCGACCGGGCGGAGCACAACTGCCGACCGAGGACGACGTCGATAAGGCGATGAGCTATGTGCAGCGCATGCTCAAGAAATTCAAAGAGAAACTGCGCGAACTCGAGGACACCGATCCGCCCAAGCGCACGCAGCTTTGAGGCTCGGAAGGTACGATCAGAGCTACGTCAACGCCTCACGTCTTGGGCTGGTTCTTGAACCGGTCGACGGACTGCGTGATGAGACGGCGCGCTTCGTCGGCGTTGCCCCAGTGGTCGATCTTGACCCACTTGCCCGGCTCTAAGTCTTTGTAATGCTGAAAGAAATGTTGAATTTGCTGCGTCGTGATCTCGGGCAGATCGGTGACGTCTCTGATTTTGTCGTAACGCCGGGTGATCTTGGATGCGGGGACGGCGATGATTTTCTCGTCGCCGCCACCGTCGTCTTCCATCACCAGCACGCCGACCGGCCGGCAGTTGATCACCGCACCCGGCACGATGGCGCGTGTATTGCACACCAGCACGTCGATCGGATCGCCGTCCGCCGAAAGCGTATGTGGAACAAACCCGTAGTTGCCGGGATAGCGCATTGGTGTGTACAAGAAGCGATCGACGAACAGGGTGCCGGACGCCTTGTCCATCTCGTACTTGATCGGCTCGCCGCCGACCGGCACTTCAATCAGCACGTTGATGTCTTCGGGCGGATTGTGACCCGTCGGAATGGCTTCGAGACGCATGGAAAGGCTCCTGAATTGCGCCGTATACTTAGGTTACGCACCCGTCGGCTGACCAGCTTTATTGCATTGCAACAGCAGGTAACGTTGTCGCGCCTCGGAACGGCGGCGCTGGTTGCGGCACTGGCCAGCGCGTCGGTCCTGGGCGGCAGAACGGCTGCGGCACTCGATGCCGATCACGGCGTCTTGACGACCATCGAACTGTCCAAATGCCAAAGCGTCCGCCGCGACACAGCAGTCGGCAAGGCCTGGACCTGTCCAGGCATCACGGGCTATCCGGTGAGCCTGTCGGAAGTCGACGACCGCACCTTTCTGAGTGTCGGCCCGAAGCCCGAGCAGCGGCGGGCTGCCCGCCAAACCTTGCGTGCACCCAACACGCTTTTTGCCGGCGGCGCAATACGCGCGACGATCGAATGGCGCGTGGCTCAGCTAGGGCCCGGCAAAGCGCGCGTGAAGCCGTATGCGACGATCGTTCGCTACACGACAGCGCGTGACACCGCACGTGGCCAGGTAATCATCGTGAGCAAGGTGACGCCGACTGAGACGTGTCACGTCGCATTGATCGACGCACTGGCCAACGCGGATGCCTTGGCCCTTGCGCGGGCGATCGCCGACACCAGTGCGTCGACGTTCGATTGCAGCAAGCCGCCTGCCGTTCACGGCCTCAACGGCAAGAGCCCTTTGTGACGTCGTTGCCTGCTCGACGGCATCGCTGACAGCGGCGGTCGCCTCTGCTACGAGGACGGGACGATCTCACGGGACGATAAGTGTAGCTGCAGGTGGCATCGATGGCGCGCGAACGGCTCAAATCCTTCTCTGTGCACGAGGCACCCAACCCGCAAGCCGATCGCATCGATCGCGCTGAAGCGTTGGAATTTGTTGCCGATGGGTTTTTGAAAAAGGCATTCGTGTTCCCTCCGCTCTGGCTCGCCAGCCGAGGCGTGTGGTGGGGAGTGCTGGCCTACGCCGCTGCAGCGGCCGTCATTTCGAGCGTGGCCTGGGCGTTGACGTTGCCGACGCTGATCACGCTGTTGCTGTTCGTCGGTCTGCACCTGATTTTTGCCAGCGAAAGCGATGAAATGCTGCGTTCGCACCTTGCCGCGCGTGGCTGGACGATGGTGGGGCAAGTCACCGGAACTGGACGTCTCGACTGCGAACGCCGGTTTTACGATCAGTGGCTGCCGTCGACCACCATGACGCAAGCGTCGACGCCGACATCTACGGTGCCCGAGGCGAAGCAAAGTGCGCCCCGGCAGCCGACGCCTGTCGCGCCCGCGCGCGCCAGCGCATCGGTTTTGGGCAATCTGCTCGCGCCGTTGCGACGTCCTCGCGACTGAGCAGGGATCGATCTGTCAGGCGGACAATCACCGACCGCTGACTGGCATATTCCGGTTGTTGCGTTGAAACGCTTTAATTTTATGGTAGATTTGCAACAGCGTGTGTTCGGCGCATCAGAGAGTTTGCGCCCGACGGGTGCGCACATCGTGTGATGTGCATATCGACCCAGCGCATCTATTTTGGGAGCGATGCCATGCGAGCTTTCATCTGGTTTTTGCGCCTCACCGCCCTGGCCCTGTTCGCGCTGATGATCTTTCCGGCGGGCTTCAACACGTTCTTCGGCCATGGCGACGTCATCGATCGAACCGAAATCTATCTCTATCTCGTCGGTCTGCTGGTCTCGGCCTACTGCGTGCGGACTGCGTGGTCGGACGAGCCTACCCGGTTGCGGCTCGCGGGGAGTTTCGTCGTCGTGGTGGGCATGTTGACGCTGCTGTTTGCAACAGGTTTTCTCAGCGTTCTCGATACCTGAAAGTCTGGTCGGGCGACGGTGATATCAGCGCAGGGCGCGAGCGATGAAGTCGTCGTCGATCCGTTCCGACGGCAGGCGCGATGGTGGAGCGGATGGCTTGGTTGCCGACAGGGATGCCGCGTCGCGACGCAGAATTGCCGGTTCCCCGATCGGCAGCGGTGGCTGCAGTTCGGCCACGTCGGTGGCGACTTTGGTGCCGGGGAGCGGCTTCGGTTGCCGGGCGGCATGGGCCGGAGCCATGACGTCGTGCCAGAGGCGGGCGGGGAGCGATCCCCCCATAATGCGGTTCATGGCCTGACCGTTGTCGTTGCCGAACCAGACGCCGCCGACGAGATAGCTGGTGTAGCCCACGAACCAGGCATCACGGAAATCCTGGCTGGTGCCGGTTTTGCCGGCCGCCGGGTGCCGTTCGAGCGCGGCGCGCTTGCCGGTGCCATTGACCAGCGCGGAGTTCAGCATGTCGCTCATCTGGCCAACCTGGATTTCGCCGACCACGCGCGCGGGCACCCGCACCGGACGCTGATAGATGATCACGCCGCTGCCGGTTTTGACCCGCTCGATCGCGTGTGGCTCGATCTGGTTGCCGCCGTTGGCAAGCACGGCGTATGCCCCTGTCATTTCCAGCAACGTCACTTCCGACGTGCCGAGCGCCAGCGACGGGCCATCGCGCAATTCTGAGCGGATACCGAGGCGATTGGCGACTTCTATGGTGCGGCGGCTGCCGCTGTCCATGTGCAGACGGACGGCCACCGAATTGACCGACTGCGTCAGCGCCTGGCGCAAACTCATGGCACCGCGATAGGTGCCGTTCTCGTTGCGCGGACTCCAGCCTTTGATCGACAACGGCAGATCATAGACGGTGCTGTCAGGCGTCAGGCCACGTTCCAGGGCTGCCAGATAAACGAACGGCTTGAACGATGAACCCGGCTGCCGCTTGGCGCGACTGGCCCTGTTGAATTGGCTTTCGGTATAGTTGCGACCGCCGACCATGGCCTTGATCGCACCGTCGGGATCCATCACCACCAATGCGCCCTGATTGACCTGGCTGGCGGTACCTTCTGCTGCGAGTAGCGCCGTCAGCCGTTGCTGCGCGCGCTTCTGCAGGCCACCGTCGATGCTGGTCTCGATGATGATTTCGGAGGCGGTCACGTTGCTCAGTGGCGGCAGGCGTTCGAGGACGTAGTCGACGGCGGACTCGTAGCCTGTGAGTTCGCGACCAGCGGCCGGATTGTGAAACGCGATGAGCTCGCCGGTCGCGTGTTTGGCCTGATCGTCGGAGAGGTAGCCGGCCTTGAGCATTTTCTGCACCACGACGCGGGCGCGGGCACGGGCCAGCGGCGGGCTCGACAAGGGCGAAAATTTCGATGGGGCCTTCAAGACGCCGCCCAAGACCGCCGCTTCGATCACCGTCAAGTCGCGCGCGCTCTTGTTGAAGTAGCGGCGGGCCGCGCCCTCGATGCCATAGGCACCGCCGCCGAAATAGACGCGATTGAGGTAGAGTTCGAGGATGTCCTTCTTGGACAGGCGCAGTTCCAACCAGAACGCGAGATACAGCTCTTCGGCCTTGCGGCTGAGGCGGCGATCAGAATTGAGAAACAAGTTCTTTGCTAGCTGTTGGGTCAAAGTCGAACCGCCTTGCGCGTAGCGTCCAGCGCGCAAATTGGTCAGCATGGCACGACCGAATCCGATCGGGTCGAGCCCCCAATGATCGAAGAAACGATGATCTTCGGTCGCCACCACGGCGTCGACGACGTGCTTGGGAAGCAGATCGATCGGCATGTAATCGTAGGCGACGCCGCGCTCGTAAAGGACCGCGCCGTCGGTGCCGAGCATGCGAATGACAGGCGCGCGCTCCGATTTGCGATGCACCATCGGATTGGGCACTGCGATGGTGGTCATGATGAGGGCGAAGCCGAGCACCAGAGTTGCCGATGCAGAAATGCCAAGCCCCCAGCGCGACAGCTGAACGAGGCGGCGAAACGTACTGGTCTTGGGTGGCGCATCGAGCGGCGCAGCTTTCCCACTCGCGGCTGATGGGGCCGACGCAGGTCCGCTGGCAGTGTTCCGGCCGAATAGCCCCATCGCCGCAGTGTGACCCCGCGCCTCGATTTTCAGTCCAAGCCGCCGAGGATTAAGCGACGGAGCTTAAGGGCGGGTTAAGCTTAAGTTTGGCCTCACGCGCTGGTCGCGCTCCGGCCGGGGCGGGCTCTTTTGATGGCGCTTCGGATGCCCACACGCATCCGCGCACTTGATGGCGCTTCGGATGCCCACAAGCATCCGCGCACCGCCGCCAAGCGGCAGGTGGGTGTGTGGGCCTCACGCGCTGGATGCCTACAAGCACCCGCGCACTTGATGGCGCTTCGGATGCCCACGAGCATCCGCGCACCGCCGCCAAGCGGCAGGTGGGGCGAAAAGAACGCTGTCAATCACGTGCGCCGGCGAGGCGGCCGAAAATCGAGGCGATCAGGCTGAGCGCGACGCGCGCGGCCAGTGTGAAGCCCATCAGCAGGATCGAACTCTCGTGCAGAACCGTGCGCGCGATGATCTCGTACTGCGGGTTGCCCGTCACGGTCACGACCTTGTCCTTGATGCCTGCGGCACCGCGCATCAGGCTGAGCGTGAACGAGGGAAAGAACGCGAACGTCAGTACCAGCGCCGCCACCCCGAGCAGCAGCGAGAACGCGACGTTCCCCAACGACAACAGATTCCGCGGCGATAAAAAAAACACGAGGCAGTCCCCCCAAGTAAAACGATTGCTCAGTTCTATTATCGTAGCCGTTCGAGACGGATTTGCAGACCGTCGCGCGGCTTGGGAATCGGCCACATCTGCCACGCGGGGCGATAGCCGTCGGCGATACCGACCCGGCTCGTCGTCAGCAGATGGTAGAAAAAG
>JANYHG010000233.1 GCA_025359165.1 Hyphomicrobiaceae bacterium | reverse complement strand
CGACGTGCCCGAACGACAGACCTGCTGCGGCCAGCCCGCCTATAACTCCGGCGACAAGGCTAGCACCGCCGCCATCGCCCGGGCTACGATCGCCGCCTTCGAAGGCTTCGACTACGTTGTGGCACCCTCCGGATCGTGCGCCGGCATGATCAAGGCGCACTATCCCGATCTGTTCAAAGCCGATGCAGAATGGTCGAAACGTGCTGAAGCGCTCGCGGCCAAGACCTTTGAACTGGTCTCATTCCTGGTCGACGTGCGCGGCATGACGAGCGTCGACGCGCACGTTGCGGTGCGCGCCACATATCACGACAGCTGCTCCGGTCTGCGCGAGTTGAAGATCAAGGGCCAACCGCGCGCATTGCTCGCCAGCGTTCAGGGTCTCGAGTTGGTCGAGATGGAGGACAACGAGGTCTGTTGCGGCTTCGGCGGCACGTTCTCGATTAAGTATCCCGACATTTCGAACGCCATGGTCCAGAAAAAAACCGACGCTGTCGCCGCCACCCGGCCGGATCTGCTGTTGGCGGGCGACCTCGGCTGTCTGATGAACATGGCCGGCAAACTCAAGCGGCAAGGCAGTCCGATCCAGGTGCGCCACATCGCCGAAGTGCTGGCAGGCGATCTCACGGCACCCGCAATCGGAGAGGCCTCATGAACTCCACCGCCCACACGTTCAAGGCCAACGCCAAGGTCGCGCTTGCCGACCCGCAACTGCAGGCGGCCCTCGGCAACCTCAAAGGTGGCCTCGTCGCCAATCGCGCCAAGGCCAAGCAGGCCCTGCCCGAGTTCGAAGCGCTGCGCGACGTCGCCAAGGACATCAAGAACCACACCATCGCCAACCTCGATCTTTATCTCGAGATCTACGAACGCAACGCGCGTGCGGCTGGTGCCGTCGTCCATTTCGCTGAAACCGCAGCCGACGCCCGCGAAATCATTCTGAAGATCTGCCGCGATGCCAATGCCAAGATCGTCACCAAGGGCAAGTCCATGGTGTCAGAGGAGATCGGGCTCAACGCGCATCTGGAAGCTGCTGGTGGCATCGAAGTAGTGGAGACCGACCTAGGCGAATATCTGGTGCAGATCCGCAAGGAGACGCCAAGCCACATCATCGCGCCCGCCATTCATCTGACGCAGGAGCAGGTCGAGCAGGATTTCCGCCGCCTGCACACGCATCTGCCCAAGGACCGCGTGCTGGTCGAACCGGCGCAGTTGGTCGACGAAGCCCGCAGCATCCTGCGGCAGAAGTTCATGACCGCCGACGTCGGTATCACCGGTGCCAACTTTCTGATTGCCGAAACCGGCTCGTCGATCATCGTCACCAACGAAGGCAACGGTGATCTGACGCAATCGCTCGCCAAGACGCACGTCGTCATCACGTCGATCGAGAAACTGGTGCCGACGCTCGAAGATCTCTCGACCATCCTGCGCTTGCTGGCGCGGTCGGCGACGGGGCAGGAGTGCTCGACCTACATGACGCTGTCGACAGGGGTCCGCCACGTCAACGACCTCGACGGCCCGCCCAACTATCACGTCGTCATTCTCGACAACGGCCGCACCGACCTGATCGGCACCGAGTTCCAGGAGGTGCTGCGCTGCATCCGCTGCGGCGCCTGCATGAACCATTGTCCGGTCTATGGTGCGATCGGTGGCCATGCCTATGGTTGGGTCTATCCCGGCCCCATCGGGTCGGTGCTGACGCCGGCGCTGATCGGCGTCAAGGCCGCCGGCAATCTGCCGAACGCATCGACGTTCTGCGGCAAGTGTGCGGACGTTTGCCCGATGAAGATCCCGCTACCGGATTTGATGCGGCATTGGCGCGAAGCGGAGTTCGACAACGGCGATCTTCCCGCCGCTTACAAGCGTGGCCTGCGAAGCTGGGCCTATTTTGCACAGCGCCCTCGCCTCTATCATTTCGCGGCAAAACTGGGCATTCCGCTGCTGTCGCTGTTCGGCAAACGTGGGCGCTTCGGCTGGCTGCCGTTCGCCTCGGGCTGGACCCGCCATCGCGATCTGCCCGCGCCGCAGGGCCGCACCTTCCAGCAGCAATGGGCCGCACGCCAAGCGGGGGTGCAGCTGTGACCATCCGCGATCACGATAATCAATCCATCCGTTCGCAGATTTTTGCCAAGCTCAAGAAAGCGCTGGCCGATGGACCGGCCGCGTCCGCGCGCCGCGCCAATGTCGAACAGCGATTGGCGCAGCCGCCGGCCCATCCGCTGCCGCAGCGTGTCCGCCGCACCGCAGACGAGTTACGCACGCAGTTCCGCAGCTTTCTCGAAGGTCAGTCGGCGACGGTGCATGAAGTGACGTCGCGCGACGAGGTGCCAGCGACTGTCGCAGCCTATTTGCGCTCAAACAACTTGCCGCAAACGGTTCGCTGCGGCCAGGACGCATATCTTGCAGCATTGCCATGGGACCGAGAGCCGACGCTCCAGCGGCAATTTGGTCCAGCCATCGCGACCGACCCGGTCGGCCTCAGTCATGCGTTGGCGGGCATCGCCGAAACCGGCACGCTGGCGATGGCATCTGGCCATGAAAACCCGGTCACGATCAATTTCGTGCCGGAAACCCACGTCATCGTTCTCG
>JANYHG010000223.1 GCA_025359165.1 Hyphomicrobiaceae bacterium | reverse complement strand
TCGCTTCTTGACGTGTTGCGGGAGCACACAGGGCATACCGGCGCCAAGAAGGGGTGCGATCAGGGGCAGTGCGGCGCATGCACGGTGATGGTCGGCGGCCAACGCGTCCTGTCGTGTTTGAGCCTGGCGGTCGCGACCGAGGGGCAGCCCGTCCAAACGATCGAAGGGCTGGCCGAGGGCGGTGCGGACCTACACCCGATGCAGCAGGCCTTCATCGATCACGACGCCTTCCAGTGCGGCTTCTGTACGCCCGGCCAAATCATGTCGGCGGTGGGTTGCGTGCGTGAGGGGCACGCAAAAAGCGCAGACAGCATCCGGGAGTATATGAGCGGAAATTTGTGCCGCTGCGCCGCCTATCCGAACATCGTCGCCGCCATCGAACAGGCGCGTGACCAGATGGAGCCAGCCTGATGCGCCCTTTTATTTTTGATCGCGCCGGCGACATGGCATCGGCCCTGCAAATGGGACGCGCAACAGGGCGGGGCGAGCGTGATGCGCCCGTCCAGTATCTCGCCGGCGGCACGACGCTGATCGACCTCATGAAGCTCGATGTTCTGACGCCGCAACGGGTTGTCGACATTTCCCCATTGCGCGCAACACGCGATGAAATCACGGTCGGGCCACAAGGTCTTGTGCTCGGCGCGTTCGCAAGCATGGCGGCGGTCGCTCGACATGTGGGCGTCGTCGAGAATTATCCAGCGATCGCCGAAAGCCTCGAACAAGCGGCAAGCGCGCAGTTGCGCAATATGGCGACACTCGGCGGCAATGTGCTGCAACGAACGCGATGCGAGTATTTCCGCGATACCAGTTGGGGCGCGTGTAATAAGCGCGATCCCGGGTCCGGCTGCACGGCGCTCAAAGCAGTCAATCGTAATCACGCAGTTCTCGGCGTGTCTGACGCGTGCATATCGCAATATCCAGGCGATTTCGGAATTGCATTGATCGCGTTGGGTGCGGATGTCACCGCGACGAGCGAGAAGGGGGAACGTACGTTTCCGTTCGCCAAGCTGCACAAGGCCGTCGACAATACCCCGCACCTCGAAACGACGCTGCTGCCGGGCGAAATTATCACCCGCTTCACGATACCTGCGGCCGCTTGGACGAAACGGTCTGCCTACGTCAAAGTTCGCGATCGCGCATCCTACGAATTCGCGATCGCATCCGCCGCTGTCGCCGTGGAACTCGATGGCCCTAACGTACGGACATGCAGGATCGGCCTCGGCGGAATGGCGTACACCCCGTGGCGCGCCGAAAACGCCGAACAGTTTCTGGTGGGAAAACCATTGACCGAAACAACGGCAGACGCCGCAGCAAAGCTAGCCCTTCAGGGTGCGATCACGCACGGCGACAACGACTTCAAGCCTGAACTGGCACGGCGAACACTGGTGCGCGCCCTTCTTCAAGTCAAAGCAATGGACCTCTGATCATGGCGCAACCACACCCGTCGTTCTCAGCCGATCTGAAATCCAAGTTCGGCCATGCCACGCCGCGCGTCGATGGACGCGCCAAAGTTACCGGCGCGGCGCGATACCCCGCCGACGAACCGGTACAGAATGCAGCCTTCGCCTATCTTGTGACGAGCACGGTGGCTGCAGGTACAATCCGCGCCTTCGATTTGGGAGCGGCGCGCAGTGTCTCAGGCGTGCTGGATATCATGACATTTGAGACCGTCGATGCACTCGCCAGTCCGCAGCCGGGTCCTGACGGCAAAGCGACAACGACCACGCTCGAGACCGATCGTGTCTGGCACTTCGGCCAGATGATCGGCATCGTCATCGCCGAGACATTCGAAGCGGCGCGGGAAGCCGCTCGCAAGGTGCATGTCGACTACGCAACCTCGCAGCCGAGCGCTACGTTCGGCTCGACCGGCGTCGAAATCGAGAAGGCAGAGCATCAGTCGGGCCCACCGCCGCAAACCGGTGACGCGCGTGCCGCGTTCGGTTCCGCTACTATACGGATCGATGCCCGATACTCGACACCTATCCAGCATCATAACGCACTCGAACTGTTTGCGACGACCTGCCAATGGGAGGCCGAAAAACTCACCATCTACGAACCGACGCAATATATGTGGGGCACCAAGCACGCTGTAGCCAAGGCGTTGGGGATTGCGCCGGAAAACATTCGTGTCGTCAGTGAATACGTCGGCGGTGCGTTCGGCGGCAAAGGACCCAATGCCCGCACCGTGTGGATCGCCATGGCGGCAAGGCGGCTGAACCGGCCAGTCAAACTCGTCGTGTCGAGGGAGCAAGGTTTTACTGTCAACACCTATCGTGCCGAAACGCATCAGCGTGTCCAGCTGGGCGCGGGGCAGGACGGGAAACTTGTGTCGTTGCTGCATGAGGGTGAGGAGGTCACCTCGCGCGCATCAGGTTACAACGTATCCGGCGTCGAAGGGACCGCGCGAATGTACGCTTGTCCCAACATCGCGACCGCAGTCAGCGTCGTCCACGCCGACCGCAATACACCGGGCTTCATGCGTGCCCCGCCCGAGACGCCGTATATGTTCGGGCTCGAAAGTGCGATGGACGAATTGGCGATCGCACTGAAAATGGATCCGATCGAAGTGCGACGCGTCAACGATACGAAATCCGATCCGACCAACGGCCTTCCTTATTCGTCACGCTCGTTGATGCAGTGCTTCGATCAGGCCGCCGAAAAGTTCGGCTGGAGCAAACGCGGCGCAGTCGCGTCGATGCGTCAGGGTGAGTGGTTCATCGGTTATGGGTGCGCCACCGCGTGCTATCCGTCGAACATCGCGCCCGCTGCGGCCCGCTTGGCATTCACCCCCGACAGGAAGGCGACAATCTCCCTGGCTGGACACGAAATCGGCACCGGCGCTTATACTGTCGTGGCGATCACGGTTGCGCAAGCGCTCGGTCTCGCTGTGCAGGACGTCACCGTTCATATGGGTGATAGTGATCTACCACCTGTCATGATCGCTGGCGGTTCGAACAACGCTGCGTCCATGGCGCATGCCGCCGCCAAAGCCTGCAACGACGTGATCAGAAAAAT
>JANYHG010000250.1 GCA_025359165.1 Hyphomicrobiaceae bacterium | reverse complement strand
CACCGACCTTATAAAGCCTATAATAATAAATTGGATCTTTAGAATGAAAAGTGGCCTTCCATCAAAATTAAAAGCAATCCTGGTTCCGTCGGGTCGTGAAGCCAGGACAATAAAATTTGGATTATACAAAGGGATAAAACTAGATTTAGATCTACAGAACCAATCTCAAGTTTATCTAGGCTTGTCCGAATGCGAGACAAACAGTGCCATAAGGCGCGCAGCAAGTCGTGCCGAGTGGCATGTAGATGTGGGCGCAGCCAAGGGCGAAATGAGCATATATTTTTCACGTCTCGCAAATATCAAGCGCGTCGTTGCAGCTGAGCCAAACCCTGAGGAAGCAGCGACGCTACGCAAAAACCTTACAATCAACGGAGTTGTCCACGGGCGCGTGGAACTTTACGAAAAGCTCGTCGGCATTGGAACAGGAGAGAATGTTGGCGACTACATTCAGCTCGATGAATTGAACATTCCGTTGTCGGAGCGCGGGTTCATAAAAATCGATGTCGACGGTTTTGAGCTCGACGTCCTGCGCAGCGGCCGGCGTCTCCTCTCGAAGGGGCAAGCCGATCTGCTGGTTGAAACACACTCGGTTCAGCTGGAAAACGACTGCATGGCGTATTTGACCAATATCGGTTACTTCTGTGAAATAATAAAAAATGCATGGTGGCGCACGTTCCTCCCAGAACAACGCCCTTCCGCACAGTGCCGATGGCTGTTTGCTGAACGGCGGGCCTAAAAAGTCCGGTCCAGCGTGCGGCCAAGAAAGACCACCTCGGCTTTGCCGCGTCGGCTTACAGCCTGCGGTAAAAATCCAAGCCGATTGTAAAATCCGACATTGCGCTGATCACTGCCGGTCACGACGTGAACCCCCGGAAGTGCTTGCAACGTGAGTTGAGCGCAGATCGCTTCGATCAATCGTTCGCCCACACCCGCGCCACGATGCGATGGCGCAACGTTGATGTGCAGGTGAGCCGGAAATCTCGCACATTCGGCAATAAAATCTTGAAAATACGCAAGCGAAGAGAACCTTGATGATGTCGCGGGTTCGACCCGGCATCCCACGAGATATCCGATGACCGAACCGTCATTCAGCGCGAGGTGAACCAACTCACGCTCCTGCTCGATGTATTGATCCAGCCAGAGTGTCTGGAACACGCGGGCAGCCGTCGCGTCGTCAGGCCAGCGCGTAGCTGAAGTGCGGAAGATATGCTCGATCTGCGCTGTCAGACGTCGGCTGTCGTGCCCCGCCGCTTCCATATCGACGAGTCGATGTATCGAAGTCGGGCTCTCCATGGTCGTTCACGAAGCCGTATCAGCCAGCGCGACCTGCAACGCGGTCAGCGTCTCCACCATGTTGCAACCTGAGTAGATGAACGCATCCGCTCCAGCTTCCTTCAAAGACGCTTCAGCAGCCTTTGGTCGTCCCGCTACGAATATCTTGGCCGCGCCCGCTGTCTTTAAAAGCGAGATGGTGGCGTCGCCAATCTCGGCATACGTTGCATCGGCGGCGCAGAGACACACGATGCGGCCCCCGCTCGCGACGAATGCCTGTCCAGCGTCGCTCGATTGCAGCAATGGCGGCGATTGAATGCTGGATATCCCGCCGGCCGCCAGAAAATTGCTCATCCAAGTCGCGCGCGCGGCATGCCCGGACAACGGTCCGAGGCACGCAAGAAAAACCGACGGTACGTTTCCCGACGACAAGGCCAACGCGTCGGCTTTGTCGCGCAGCATTTCAAACGGGCCCGACGGATGATGGCTCCGCAATGCAGTGACAGTAACACCTTCGACGTCATTTGCCGGCTCTCGAATTGGCGATGGCCACGGCTTTACAACGACGCCGTCGTCGCCAAGTCGAGGAAACGCACTGATTCCGGTGAGCGGCACGCTTCCTAGTGCCACCGCCGCAGCTTTTGCAACGGCTGTCCGCGCAACGTCACTTTGCAGCCTGCCATTGGCCAACGCTGCCGCCAAGCCGCCTTCGCTCTCGATCTTTTGAAATAGCAGCCACGCCGCCTTTTCCAGGTCGGCCGTCAGTGTTTCGATTGCAAAGCTCCCAGACGCCGGATCGCTGACACGACCCAAGCCGCTTTCTTCCATCAAGACGAGCGACGTATTTCGTGCCATGCGTCGAGCAAACGAGTCGGGCTGTCCGAGTGCCCAGGTGTAGGGCAGCACTGTAACACTGTCGGCACCGCCCCAAGCCGCCGTCGCACACGCCATCGACGTCCGCAACATGTTCACCCAAGGGTCGCGACGCGTCATCATCGTACGCGATGTTTCGGCCGTAAAGGCCATGGCGGCAACCGCATCTGCGGCTCCGCACGCGGCTGCTATCCGTGCCACGAGTCGCCGCGCCGCACGCAGCTTTGCAAGTCCCATCAATTGATCGGTATCGACGGCGAGGTTTATGACGATCTTCGGCAGTGCCGCAGGCGGCGCTATTCCCTCCGCCTCCGCCGCTTTCAGGTAGGCGACCAATTCACTTAGAACCGCTGCCAGTTCTTGTGCTTCGCTGGCACCGGCTGCGTGCCACACATGCCCATCCGCTCGCAAAGCGGTCACATGCGGCCAGTCTTGCACCGCCTGCATCAACGACGCACTTTGCGCCAAGCTGACAGCCAATGGTGCTGCGCACAAACCAGTTTCAGCGAGCCTGCCCAACGGGTCGAAGTCGAAGGCACCGCGCCGCTGCTCCGCCGAAAGCCCCCGCGCCTTCCAAACCGTCATCAAACTCGCCGCGGCCTCGAGTGTACGCTCGCCTGCACGCAATGCCACGGGGCAGACATCCAGCAGAACGCCATCAAGTGCTCGGCCAATTGCAGCCTCAGAAGACGCCAGACCGCTCCAACCTGACGTGGCAATCTGGAGTGTGATCGACGTCGCCCCTCCGGCGAGGTCTTCAAGGATCGCCGCGTTTGCGACAGCCGGATCCTCGTCAGTTTGCAATTGTCGAATGTCCCAACCGCGACCAAACTCCGAACCGGGATCTCCCCAGCCGCTGACAACTCGCTGCGTAAAGACAGGCTCGATACGCACGCCATCGGCGGTCCGCCCCACCAGCCTGCGGTCAAAATCCCCACCCTTCAGAGCCTTGTCGATAAGACAATGCCAATGGCTCATGTCCGCAGGCGGGAACTCTCCACCAAGCGCGGACAAGCTGTCGACCTGTGTACGCGTCATCGCCATCTCCCGAGCCGTCGCGCAGACTCGTCACGGTCCTGCGCGCGGAACTGCATGTTTCACCACCGCTCATGACGGATGTGATGGCGGCTGTAAATATACACCATTTACCAACAGCCGAGCCTGCCGATAATCTTGGCGACAAGCAAAAATTGACACACTATAGAGGCTGCTCGAGCGTGGGTTAACGTCAAGTGTCGGGAGTGTAGCTGTGCGGCGTCAGGGGTTCAATTGGTTGTCGACGGTTTGGGCGACCGCCCTTGCCGTGGGACTTGCCGCATCATTCTCGTCTGCCGATGCCGAAACCCGCAGCGCACCCGCTCGGCAGTCCCGAGTGTCCAAAGTCGACAACGGTCCGCAACCGCGTGGTGAACGCGTCGAGACGGGATTTCAATTTCCGGTCGGCGCGCTGGTGATCGTCAATAACGAGCGGCGTCTCTACTACATCACGGGCAAAGGGGAAGCTGTTCGCTATCGCGTCGCCGTGGGCAAAAACGAGGAGCTCTGGATGGGCCGGACCTTCGTTGCCGCCAAAGTTTTGGATCCCAAATGGATCCCGGTCAATGGCGACGATCCCGTCGAAGGCGGCGATCCTGCAAATCCACTTGGCAAACGCGCGCTTTATCTCGATTGGTCGCTGCTTCGCATTCATGGCACGCCCGCGCGGGGCAGCATCGGCAGTGCGGTCTCCAACGGATGCATCCGCATGCTGAATGAAGACGTGATCGATGTCTTCGACAGGGTGCATTTCGGCGCACCGGTTTTTGCTATTCGATCCTGGAAAGAAGCCGGTCTCTTCACCGACACCAAGGTCGCCGAGAAGCTTTATCAGGACCCGGCAGCCCACGAACAGGCCAAGGAAGAACTTGAAGACAAACTGCGGGAACGCGCCGCCGAAGCGCGCGATCGCGACGCCAATCTCCGCCGCGAAAAGTCCAAGAACAGATCTGCAGACACCAGCTCGCCGCGAAACAAAGCACAAGTCAAGGTAGCCACGAACCGCGGCAACCGCAGCACTTACTGAAGAACGATTTCGGTCTGAACATGCTCGCCACTTCCAGGCTCGGATGGCACCAACCTACGCCGGTGCGGCTGTGACCTTTCGATAGCCATCTGCCAACGCCTTTAACTCGGCCGCACTGATCACACTTTCGATGCTGTTGAACGGCGTGTCGCCAGTGCGCCGGTAGACTTCCCCGATAATCGCGTCCGGCGGTGCGGTCCTGTTGGTCAGCACGATTTTTGTCGTCGGCCCGAGACGCGCGGCTTCGTACGCAGTCAATGCCGCAACAGTCGATCCCTCACGCGCCAAGCAAGTTGCGAGTATGTCGGCATCCAGGATCGACTGGCCCGCACCATTCGAGCCGCGCGGCACCATCGGATGCGCCGCGTCTCCGAGCAGCGTGATCCGCCCAGCGGTCCACCACGGCAGCGGATCCTGATCCACCATCGGATATTCGAGAATTGAGGCTGCGCCTTTGATCAAGGCGGGCACGTCAAGCCAGTCGAAGTGCCAATCGGCGAAAGCCGGCAGGAAGTCGGCGAGATCACCAGGTCGGCTCCAATCGCGCGCGTTGTAGTGCGGCGTTTCGATTTCCGCGACCCAGTTGACAAGTTGCATTCCCGAAACATCGATATCGTTACGGATCGGATAAATCACCATCTTACCGGTGGTCAGCCACCCCGCCCGAACCATGGTGGCTCCAGACAAAATCGGTTTCCATGGTGTCACGCCTCGCCACATGTTGACGCCGGAATATCGCGGCGGCCCGTCCTTAGGATGGAGCTGCTTGCGCACCGCCGAATGTATGCCGTCGCAACCGATCGCGAGCCGTCCGATGGCCCGCTGCACTGCGCCGCCTTGGGCAAACACTGCCACGACACCGTTATCGGTTTGCTCGACATTGAGACAACGCGCATTGGTAACGAGTCGATCGGCACCGATGCGAGACGCAACCGCGTCGAGTAAAACACGTTGCAGATCGCCGCGATGGATCGAGAATTGAGGAAAATCGAGCCCACTGAAACGCCCAAGTGGCTCGGAGTAGATCAACTGCCCGAACCGGTTGAAGAAGCTCGCCTCGCGTGTCGTTACTGCACAGGCAGCGAGCGCCGGCTCGAGCCCGAGGCCGGAAAGCACGCCAACCGCCGGTGGCAGAACGTTGATGCCGACGCCGATGTGTTGGATCTGTGGTGCCGCCTCGAAAATACGACAGGAGATCCCGACCGCATGTAGACAAAGCGCCAGGGTGAGACCGCCTATGCCGGCACCAATGATCAGCACGTCGTCGGCAGCGTCGAGGGCTTGGTTTGCATCATTCATTCTGCAACGATCCCCGCATCCGATATAACCTGCGCCCAGCGCGGCTGGTCGCGTGCGATGAGGTCAGCAAGCACGCTGGGTTCGCCGCCGATTGCGATCAATCCTTGGGTCGCCAGCGCCGTACGCATAGCGGGAACGGCGAGGATTTCGTTGATCACGGTATTGTAGCGCTTGACGATTTCGGGTGGCGTCTCACGAGGTGCTAACAGCCCATACCAAAGATCAACATCGAAGCCTGCAACGCCTTGTTCCGCCAGCGTCGGCACGTCGGGAGCGAGGGGCGAACGGGCGGCGCTGCTGACCGCGATCAGGCGCAGCTGTTTATCATTGGCCAACTGCAGCACTGTGTGCAGCGGCAAGAACATGGCACTGACGTGCCCGCCGATGATATCGCGTATCGCCCCGGCGGAACCCACGTAAGGAATGTGGGTCAGCGCCGCACTTGTTTTCAACTTCAGCAACTCCATCGCGAGATGCTGCGGGGTACCGCGGCCCGGCGACGCGTAATTGATCGCCCCCGGCTTGGCGGTTGCGAGCTTCACGAGGTCGCCGATCGACGTCGCCTCCAGCGATGGATGAACCGCCAGCGCCAACGCCCCGGTCGCAACCTCGATAATTGGCGCAAAACTCTTCTGCGGATCATACGGCAGCGACTTGAAGAGACTGGCATTCATCACGAAGGTATTGGCGGTCATCATGAGCGTGTGCCCATCGGCTGCTGCGCGTGCGGCAGCCTGTGTACCAATATTTCCGCTGGCACCGGGCTTGTTCTCGATAATGACTGTTTGACCCCAGCGCACGCTTATTTCTTGCCCTATCGCGCGCGCAAGAAGATCGATTCCGGTGCCGGGTGTGTAGGGCACGACGATGACGATGGGGCGGTCCGACAGCTTTTGCGCGGTCGCCGCCGGTGCCACCAGAAAACTGGCGATGGCTGTGAGCAAAAGCAGCGCAGAACGAGCCAGTGAGCCACTACGTGTACGCATCGTCGTCTTCTCCCCTTTCGGGCACCCTAAGCGGGCTAATGGCTGTCAACAATAGACGTTCGAGAAGCCGAGCAGTGCAGCCGAGCAGTGCGCCGTTGCAACATGAGAAAAACTGAAATATCGTTCCTAGTTCCGTACGTTGATGGTCACGCTAGGATACATGAATGCCCGAACCGGCCTCGGCTGCAACAATTGAGTCAGACCACAACGGATGGCGCTTGGCGCGACGTGACGCACCCTTGGCGGATGTCTATCGTTCGATCCGAATTCCCGTCGGCCTGAAGCGGGGCAGCAACGAAGCTGGACAGGGGGCTACGCCGGTCAAAAAATTCGCGGCGTTCGCTGGACCGGGTTACTTGGTTGCAGTCGGATATATGGATCCGGGCAATTGGGCGACCGCGATCGCAGGTGGCTCGAAATTCGGCTACGCGCTTTTGTGGGTCGCGTTGCTTTCGAATCTGATGGCGATTTTGCTTCAGTCTCTGTGTGCCCGCCTGGCTATTGCATCCGGGCGTGATCTGGCACAGGCGTGCCACGATGCCTATCCAGTGTGGGTATCTCGAAGCCTTTGGATTTTTGCCGAAATCGCCATCATCGCAACCGACGTTGCCGAAGTGATCGGGACAGCTATCGGCATAACCCTGCTGTTCGGCTTGCCGATCGAAGTCGGCATCATCATCACGACACTGGATGTCTTTTTGGTGCTGCTGCTGCAGCGCTTGGGCTTTCGCCATCTCGAGGCATTCGTCGTGGCGATGTTGGGTATCATCGCGCTTTGCTTCGGCGCACAGATACTGCTCGCTCAACCGGATTGGGCGGCAGCCGCGCGCGGCTTCATACCGACGTCGGCCATCTGGTCCGACAACGAAATGTTGTTTCTCGGCCTGGGCATTCTCGGCGCGACGGTCATGCCACACAATCTGTATCTTCACTCCGCGATCGTTCAGACACGCGCCTACGGTTTCAGCACAGCTGAAAAATCGGAGGCATTGCGCTTTGCAACACTCGACTCGACCATCGCTTTGATGCTGGCGTTTCTGATCAACGCAGCTTTGTTGGTGCTGGCGGCTGCGAGCTATAACAAAGCCGGCCACCAGAATATTTCCGAGCTTGCTGACGCCCACGCACTCCTGGCGCCGCTGCTCGGCAGCAACATTGCGCCGACCCTGTTCGGCATCGCGCTCTTGTGTTGTGGGCTGAACTCGACGGTTACTGCCACCATGGCAGGCCAGATCGTCATGGAAGGGTTCGTCAATTGGCATGTAGCGCCTTGGGCCCGGCGGCTTGCCACCCGAGCCCTTGCCGTTATCCCTGCGGCCTTGCTGAGTTTGATATACGGTCGCGGTTCGACTGGCCCTCTTCTGCTTGCTTCGCAGGTTATTCTTGCTTTGCAACTCCCGTTCGCCGTGCTTCCGCTCATTCACATGACGGCAAGTAAAAGCAAAATGGGCGAACTCGTTGCGCCGCGGTGGCTGACGGGAATTTCCCTCTTATCGGCCGGACTGATTATTCTGCTCGGTTTCGTGTACCTTAAAAACAGCCTGCTTGGCTGATGCCACCGTTGGCCTGATGGCCAGGCTACTACCGGATACCGGTAAGGAAGTTCCATGCGTACAGAAACACCGATTCATGTTCGCTTGAAAGACTACCGTCCATCCAGCTACCTGATCGATACGGTACACCTCGACGTCACGCTCGATGCGACGCAGACGCGCGTCGTATCGCGACTGCAGGTGCGACCCAATCCGAACGGAAAAGCCAAAACGAATTCGCTCCGCCTGGACGGCATGCACATCGACTTGGTGTCGGTAAAAATCGACGGCGAAACGGTCGAAGCCACAAAATACAAGAAGGATGAAAACTCACTCACGTTGAAGGGAGTACCGAGCCGACCGTTCAAACTGGAAATCGTCACCGACTGCAATCCAGAAGCCAATACGGCACTGTCAGGGCTTTATCGCACCCGCGGGATCTGGTGCACGCAATGCGAAGCCGAGGGCTTTCGACGCATTACATATTACCTTGATCGGCCGGACGTGCTGGCGCGTTTCACAACACGAATCGAGGCTGATATCGCTGCTGCCCCGGTGCTTCTTTCCAATGGCAATCTGCGCGAGCGCGGCACGCTGACCGGCGGCAAGAGACACTACGCAATATGGGTCGATCCGCACCCGAAACCGGCCTACCTCTTCGCGTTGGTCGGCGGCAATCTCAAGTCTATCGCATCGACCTTCAAAACGATGTCGGGCCGTAAGGTAGATCTCGGAATCTATGTCGAGCCGGGCAAGGAAAACAGCTGTGCGTGGGCGATGGATTGCCTGAAACGCTCGATGACTTGGGACGAGCAGGCGTTTGGGCGCGAGTATGATCTTGACGTTTTCAACATCGTCGCGGTCTCGGATTTCAACATGGGAGCAATGGAAAACAAGGGACTGAACGTCTTCAACGATCGCTTGGTCTTGGCCACACCGGAAACCGCCACCGACGGCAACTTCCTTTCGATCGAACGCGTCATCGCTCACGAGTATTTTCACAATTGGACGGGCGACCGCATTACCTGTCGCGATTGGTTCCAGCTGTGCTTGAAAGAAGGTTTGACGGTATATCGGGACCAGGAATTCAGCTCCGACACCCACTCCCGCGCCGTGCAAAGAATAAACAATGTCCGCAATCTGAAATCGGCTCAGTTCCCGGAAGATGCGGGACCGCTCGCGCACCCGGTACGCCCCGATCAATACATGGAAATCAATAATTTCTATACGACCACGATCTATGAAAAGGGCGCAGAACTCGTTCGAATGCTGGCGACGCTGGTGGGGCCAAAACTATTCCGTAAAAGTATGGACCTGTACTTCAAGCGGCATGACGGCGAAGCCGCCACTGTCGAGGATTTCGTCACATGTTTCGCCGAGACCGCAAAACGCGACCTTACCCAATTCCTGACATGGTACAGCCAAGCCGGAACTCCCAATCTTAACTGCACATTCGAGCATGATCCCGCGAGTGCCACGCTGACTTTGAAAGTCGAGCAGTTACTAGCTCCAACACCGGGGCAGCCTAAAAAGAAACCACTGCACATTCCCTTCCGGCTAGGACTTCTCGATAAAACCGGCGAGGATTTACCGCTCGTGTTCCTCAACGGCGATCGATGCCAGGGGGGCTTATTGGAACTGACGAAGCGCGTCGAGAAATTCAAATTTGCCGGCATCGCCGAGCAGCCCGTTCCATCAGTTTTGCGCGGATTTTCTGCACCGGTAAACGTCGCGCTGGAGCAGTCGGATGCCGATCTTGAATTTCAATTGGCCCACGATAGCGATACGTTCAATCGCTGGCAGGCTTCTCAGGATTATGCGATGCGCATCTTGGTCGCGTCCGCAGGAAATATCGAGACAGCAGGCAAGCAATCGCCCCCCGTCGGCTATTTCAATGCCATCGGCAAAGTCATCGTCGACGAGGGGCTGGAACCGGCATACCGCGCACAGATCTTAGCCTTTCCCGGGATGGCAGATGTGGCCCGCGTCATCGCCGCAAATGTCAATCCTGACGCCATTCAAAAAGCCCACTTCGGGTTGGCCCGCTCGCTCGGCTCCGCTCTCCAGCGGCAGCTTGCCGAGCTTTATCGATCACTCGAGATCAGCGAAGAGTATAGTCCTGACAAGTCTCAGGTCGGAGCGCGATCTTTGCGTATCGCCGCCTTGGGACTTCTCGCTGCACAAAATACAGACGCTGGCTGGAAGCGTGTGGTCGAACATTTCAAGCGCGCCGACAATCTCACCGATCAGCTCGGTGCCCTCGGCATTCTCAGGCGTGCGCCGCTAGAAGCCAGGGAAAAGGCCTTCAAGCAGTTTTACGATCGCTGGCACGACGATCACATCGTGATCGACAATTGGTTTACACTGCAGGCCATGCTGCCAGCATCGAATGCGCTTTCTGTTACCCGCCAACTTACCAAACACCCGCTGTTCTCGATGAAGAACCCGAACAAGGTGCGCGCGCTGCTGTTCGGATTTACGAACAATCTGGCCAACTTCCATCGCGCCGACGGCAAGGGCTACGATTTCATTGCCGACCGTGTTATCGAACTCGACAGCATCAACCCGCAAATTGCAGCCCGCCTGCTGGGTGCATTTCGTAGCTGGCGCACGCTCGAACCCCAGCGGCAAGCGTTGGCGCAGATTGCACTCAAACGTATCGCCTTGGTCAAATCCCTGTCGCGTGACACCCTGGAAATCGCGTCGAAGACCCTCGCTTGAGCACGCATAGACCGTTATCGTTTTTCGATGGGCGCGTCATTGGGCTCGGCAGTGGCTCCTCTCGACGAACCACGCCAACGACTATAGGAACGGCGCTCGTCCGGCGACATGGCATTCGCGATCTCGACGATCATGTCTCGCTGGTTGAGGCGCTGAGCATGCTCGGCCTGCACAAGGCGCGATTGAGCCGCTAGATACTTTTCCTTGTCGAATGGTTCCAGAACCAGCGATGCCTGCGCATCGTCGCGCGCGCGTCTCACCACGGCACGTTGCTGCACGAGCGCCTGACGCTTGTCGGATGCTGCTTTGAACAGCGTCATCCGCCGCTCAGCCGGCAAGGTCATTACATATGCAGCGAGGTTTTGCTGGCCCGCACCACCTCGCGCACTAAACGGAATACGATCATGTCGAAACGCAGCACTCGCCAGTCCGCCGATGAAAACGGCATTTAAAGCCAACGACGCGAACAAAAGTATGCGAACACGCCGTGACGTAGGTGCTTGCATCAATGGGCTGGTGCTCTCGGACGTACTCATCTGAAGTTCCGGGTTCAATCGTCGTCTATCGTGTCGTTTTGCAAATCGAGAGCCGCCAACCGATCACCGGTTCCTGTGATCTCGCTGATGATGTCCATCGCGGGTATGGCCCGAGCGCCGAGCTGAGATTGCCCCAACAGCACGCCGACCATCAAAGACGCCGCCAGCAGCGCGGCACCGGGCCACAAATCCTGACGAACAGGTTGGCCGCGACGCGCGCTCGTCGCGCTGAAATTGGAAGCATTCGACTTGCCCGCCAAGGCGCCGAGTTGATCACCGCGATTGGCAACGATTCGGCCGGATAGTTCGACAAGATTGCTGACACCAACGTCGGAGGCCCGCGACAAAACCGCAGCTAACGCCTCAGCTTCAGCAAGAAGCTTTCGAGCCTCCGCATCCACCGCCAGCAAAGAACCAGCAGACGCCCTGGCGTTCAACGGCCACCGCGTGCGATCAGCGCCGTAGACGTCGACCAACAGGCTGAACTCAGACACGGTCATCGGTGATGAGGTTCTCGGAGACATTTGCAACTTTCCAGTGCGGACAGAATTTAGCATTTGCAGATCTGACTAGTCGTTTTGATCCGGTAACAACTGCTTCCATTCGTTTTTCAGTGCATTTTTCAAGCTACGTCGGGCCCGTGCCAATAATGATTCTACTGCCTCGTCCGATACGCTCAACTTTTCGCCCACCTCGACTTGGCTCATACCCTCGAAGTGAAACAACACGAGCGCCAACCGTTGACGCTCTGGAAGCGCGGACAAGGCAACCTGAACAGACTGCGCAAGTTCGCGAGCCTCGATGCCTGAAGCCTGTTCCGGCTGCACGAGCTGTTCGGGCACTTCCGCGACGACGCTGGTATGACGCTGAGCCCGGATCCGGTCGATCGCGAGATTGGTCACAACACGCCGCAACCATGGTTTCAATCCACCAGGACCAAGTTCCAGACTTGCTGCATTTCGCCACAACCGCACCATCGCTTCCTGCGCGACGTCCTCGGCCTCCGCTGCATCGCCGAGAATGCGCCTCGCAGTACCCAGTATTGCGCCAAGATGTACGTCGACCAATCGGCGAAAGGCGTCCGCATCGCCGCGCGAGGTCGCAGCCAGAAGCAACGCCTCGTCGGTTGCTCGATCTGCTCCGTCAATGACATCGGGCGGTTTCATCATCGGTCGCGCAGACACCTTGCACCGCTCCTTTCGACGAGAGCACTCGCACTATGGTGCCGATCGCAACATATACGACCGGCTAGGCCAGCGCATGTCAGTTTTTGGTAGCGGTTCCGTCGGGCCCCTGATCGCGCGGTCGGTGGCCGAACCAACCACGCTTTACGCCACCAGATTGGTCCAAGTCACCAATCTCGCCGCGCATCAAGGTAACCTTGCCTTCCCCCTTGCGGTCCAGTCTCGCAAACCGCTCTTTAGCAACCTTATAAAACTGATCTTTTGTTACCTTGCCTTCGGTGTCAGCCGCGTAGGTATGTAAAAAACGCTGAACGCGATAAGCGGCCGCTTCCTTTCGCATCACGTCGAGGTCGGATGTGTCGATCACACCATCTTTGTTGCGGTCCCAGCCTTCAAATTTCTTGGTCTGCACCGCCAGAAAGGCCTCGAGCGTAATAATTCCATCTTGTTTGATATCCGCCAGACGCAGATCTTGAAGCATGCGCCCCATCCCGCCTGCACCATTCACTCTACTGTCTGCTCTCAACACTCCCTTGCCGCGCTGCATAGGCGGCAGGTCGTCGTCGCTGATCTTACCGTCATTATTGAGATCGAGCTGAGAAAACCGCCGTTTAGCCTCGACGAGAAAGGCATCTTTGGTGATTTTGCCATCCTTGTCGCCGAAGCGTCGAAGAATTAAATCACCTTCCCCACGGCCCTGCGCGCCGCCGCCACGTCGACCATCTCGATTTTGTGCGACCCAGGCTTCGAGCTCGGCCGCGTCTATGACGCCGTCGCCGTTTTTGTCCAAGCGCGCAAACTGCTCTCGCGTACGCGCATCATATTCGTCGACCGTAAGAGATCGCGGCGCAAACCAGCCGCCATGGTGGCCCCTTGAAAACCCGCTGTCCGGCCCGCCGGGCTCGCTCCAACCGTCGCCTCGATGCCCACCACGCGGCGGTGCCGCAAGCGCACCGATGACCCCGGCAGCCAGCAAAACCCCGGACGCCAAAACGATGGTCTGCTTCTTCATACCAATCTCCCATTCACCGCAATGGTGACGTTCAGCAAACGTTTACTGCTGTCTCGGAGATATCAACGGATTGACGGGAACTATCCGTCGCTCGGACTGTGAAACAGGGCTGGAGATCAGACGACGAGCCTGTCGAACAAGGCCTCGACCTTCGCATGCTGTTCGACGAGGTCCGCCGCGAGAATGTCGAAGGTCGGGGTGCCGCCGACGTGTGCCAGAAGGCGTTTGAGCCCGTCATGACACTGAGATGGCTCGAAGTCTTTGAGCAGACTGAGCCGGAGTACCTGGGTCAGATTGTTGAGCCGGTGCACCGCTGACAGCAGGATCTCGGCATCTACCGGCGCGAGCAATCCTGCGGCAGCCAACTTGCGTAACGCCCCCTCGGTCGTCTGATCGAGAATACACGGGTGATCGGCGGCGTAGATGAGTTGCAGGTACTGGGCAACAAACTCGATATCGACCAGTCCGCCACGAACTTGCTTGAGATCCCAGGGGTCGAGTGTACCCTTCGACTTGGTGATCCGCACACGCATGTCTCGGACGTCGCTCGCGGTTTTCAATCGATCGCGCGGCCGACATAAGACATCCCCGACGACGCGCCGGATCGTCGCGGTTAGTGTCGGCGGTCCAGCCACTACGCGAGCGCGCGTGAGTGCCATATGTTCCCATGTCCAGGCCTCACTGGATTGGTAAGCAATGAAACTCGACAGCTGAGTTGCAACCGGACCTTTGTTGCCCGATGGACGAAGTCGCATGTCGATCTCATACAGTGCGCCCTCCGCGGTCGGTGCCGTGAAAGCTGAAATTAGCCGTTGCGTAAAACGCGCATAGTATTGCACGGCGGAGAGCGGCTTCGGTCCTGCAGACATTGAAGCGTTCTCGTCGAAATCATAAACGACGATCAAATCCAAATCCGATGCCGCCGTCATCTCGCGCCCCCCGAGCTTGCCCAGAGCGACGACCGCGACCTCTCCACCGGCGATCTCGCCGTGCAGTCTGCGGATTTCACCGAGAACACACGCAGCCAAACCCTCGATCAGTCGATCCGCCAAAGTGGCGTAGGCTTGCCCTGCGTCTGCGGCACTTATCGTTCCACTCAAAACGCGCAAACCGATGAGAAACGCCTGCTCGCTGCCGATAACGCGGCTTCGATCGAGTAACTGTTCAAATGTGCCGGAACGACCCAACTCGGACGCGATCATCGATCCGATTTGTCCTGAGCCCGCAACCGCACCAAAAAAGCCGGGATCGAGGACGGCATCGAGCACACGGGCACGATGGCTTAAAACATGGGCCAGTCGCGGCGCGGTACCCATGATTGCCGCAACGAGATCGAGCAACGAGGGATGCTGCTTCAGCAATGAAAACAGCTGAACACCTGAAGGTAGGTCAGTTAGAAATCGGTCGAAACCGGCGAATGCCTGATCAGGATTTGCGGTGGCCGCGAGCGCTTCCACAAGGCGCGGCTGCATCTCGGTCAGAAGTTCACGAGCGCGCACTGACCTGACGGCACGAACTCGGCCATGATGCCAACCACGGATGCATTCGACGATCGATGCTGGAGAGGAAAAACCCATTTCAGCAAGCGCGATCAACGTGGCCGGATCATCATTTGCGCCGGCGAAGACCATGTCGCGTCCTGTCGCCGTCAGCGTCGGGCTCTTCTCGAACAATTGAGCGTAGTGGCCTTGAACGGTCGTCAGCCGCGCAGTGAGCGCCGAGGCGAAGTCCGCAAAATTCGGAAAGCCTGCAAATGCTGCAAGTGTTGTCAGCGCGTCTGAATCCGTCGGCAGAGTTTGGGTTTGTTCGTCGGCAACCATCTGAAGCCGGTGCTCTACCTGCCGCAGGAACTGATAGGCTTCTGCGAGTTCATCGCGAACGCTGCTCACGATCCAGTTGCGCGCCAGCAACCGGTCGAGCGCCCCCAAAGTATCGGCGACGCGCAGGTCGTGCTGACGGCCACCGGCGATCAACTGTTGCGTCTGCGTGAAAAACTCGATTTCGCGGATGCCGCCACGCCCGACTTTTATATTGTGGCCTGCTACAGCGACTGCCCCGAAGCCTTTGACGGCATGAATCTGCCGCTTCATGGCATGAATATCTGCAATGGCGGCGAAATCGAGATTTTTACGCCAGATGAAAGGGCTGAGAGAATTCAACAAATCACGCCCGCAAGCCTCGTCGCCAGCAATGACCCGCGCTTTGATGAGCGCAGCCCGCTCCCAGTTTTGCCCGACGCTTTCATAATAGTTGGCGGCAGCGTCAGTCGAAATTGCCACGGGCGTCGAGCCCGGATCTGGCCGAAGGCGCAGATCGGTTCGGAACACATAACCGTCCTCGGTCGGCTCCTGCAGCAATTTGACGAGATCACGGGTCATACGGACGAAGTATGTAGTGACGTCGCCCGCAGTCGAAATGCGAGACTTGGCTGGATCAAAAAAAACGATCAGATCGATGTCGCTGGAGTAGTTGAGTTCAAATGCTCCATGTTTTCCCATGGCCAAAACAAAATATCCGGAGCGCTCTTCAGATACTGGTTCGCCATCCAGCCATTCACCGCGTCGCTGTGCATCCGAAAACAAATATCGGACCGCCGTCTGTACGGCGATGTCGGCAGCGTTCGATAGAACGCGCGTAACCGTCATGACCGGCCATACGCCGCCTAGATCGGCCAGCGCGGTCAGAAGTGCGATTTGAGATTTATAGGTCCGTAAGGCGCGTGCCACCTCAGAGCGCGACGTCGCACCACTCACTGCGGTACCAAGTTGTCGAGCAAAATAAATTTGCAGAATATCGGGTGGAGCCTCCAGACACCACTTGAGATGGATCGGGTTGCGAACAATCAGCCGTGTTAGATAAGGCGACGCGCTGAATACACCCGCCAATAATTTCTCGACCGGTTGCCTATCGAGCAATTGTTTTAGTGGAGCGAGCTGCCCGCTTGCAGCAGCGGCGGCGCGCAAATCTGCAATCTCTCTCGTTGCCCGATCAGTGTTAGTCGTAAACGGCGCGGCGCAGATCAGCTCAGCGAGCGACGGTTGCAGAACTGTCGACACGATCTAATTCTCCCACTGTCGCCTTCTGATTTGAGGTTGTCCTTGGACGTCCAAGCGCCAAAACGATCCGTAAACCAGGCTCATTATCTTCAAGCCTCAACTCACCGCCATGCAAGCGCGCGACGGCTGCCACGAGACTAAGGCCAAGACCGGTACCAGGGCGCGACCTGCTCCGCTCGAGACGCACGAACCGCTTTGTAGCACGGTCGCGATCGTCAGGCGCAATACCGGGTCCGCGATCGGCGACCGCAATCTCAAGGCATTTATCGCCTTGGCTGACCGACACCTCGATCGGACCCGGATCCATTCCGCTATCCCCGGGAGAATATTTGATGGCGTTGTCGAGCATGTTCGCGACAGCTTGACCGACTAATTGTCTATTGATTTCTCCGCGCGGAGTGCTGCCGATGCGACTGATGATCTGCAAGTTGGCATCATTTGCAACAGGTTGATAAAGCTCGACAAGGTCCGCAACCAGAGTTGAAATATCGCACGGCGCGAGCGTTGCGTCGACAGCTCCAGCTTCGAGCCGCGCAATCAGCAATAGCGCATTGAATGTCTGGATAAGGCCGTCGGCTTCTTCAATCACGCGTTCAAGCCCCTCACGATGAGCGGCCGGACTGTCATCGCGCAGGGCCGCTTCTGCACGGTTTCGCAACCGCGTAAGTGGGGTCTTGAGGTCGTGCGCAATGTTGTCTGAAACCTCTCGCAAAGCCCCCATCAAATCCTCGATCCGGGCCAACATTGCGTTGAGGTTCGACGCGAGATGGTCGAATTCGTCACCCGAATGATCGCGAGCAACGCGTCGGGTGAAGTCACCGCCCATAATGGAGCGGGTCGTCAGCGCAATCTCCGCAACCCGAGAATTTAGTCGCTGGCTTGCCAACCACCCTATTACCAACGCCAAGGCACCAAGTGCAAAGACGCAGAAAAATGTCAGGTTCCTCAAATAGTCCGCGAACTGGCGCTGAGTGTCGATTTTGCGTGCAACCAACAGCCGCCCACCACCTGGCACCACAATGGCGATACCGGCAGCTTTCTCCGACCCCTTCAATGCAGCATCGGACAAGTCGAACACCAGTCCACTCTCACCGACGTCGTCAAAGCGACCTTTAAGGTTCCCGACCTGTGTCGGTTGGTCGAGCCGCGTGAGCTGGTAAAGCGTGAATGCGCTGATGCTGCTGCGGCTTTGAACGGCCGCCGAAAGGGCATCGATACCGCCACGATCGAATTCAGATTTGAAAAAGCCGACTTCGGTCCGAAGTGCATCCACAGTATGCGCGGTCAATATTCTGTTCACCTCACCGCCGATGAACGCTGCGAATATTGCTGAAGCAGGAATCAGAAGGGACAGAGCGAAAAATGCCGCGCGCAGAGGCATTCGGTGCAGATAAAACGAGGACACCAACTCCTTATTCATCGTCGGCTCGCACGACGTACCCAGCGCCTCTGACTGTGTGAAGCAAGGGCTTCGGAAATCCTTTGTCGATCTTCGACCGCAGCCGCGAAACATGCACGTCGATTACGTTGGTTTGTGGATCGAAGTGGTAGTCCCATACATGCTCCAACAGCATTGTTCGGGTTATGACTTGGCCGGCGTGTCGCATGAGATATTCGAGCAGCCGGAATTCACGCGCCTGCAGTAATATCGACTCACCGCCCCTCGACACTTTGTGACTTAATCGATCAAGCACCAAGTCCCCGACAATATAACGAGTGGTCGTCGCTTCGGGCTCTGAGCGACGTCCCAGTGCCTCGACGCGCGCGAGAAGTTCAGAAAACGCATAAGGCTTCGTGAGATAGTCGTCCCCGCCCGACCGCAAACCTTTGACGCGATCATCGACCGATCCAAGAGCCGACAAAATCAAGGCCGGTGTGCGCGCACCCTCGCCTCTCAAGGTTTCGATGAGAGTGAGACCGTCGCGCTTCGGCAACATCCGGTCGACAATCAGAACATCGTAGTTGCCGTCGCGCGCCATCGCCAATCCGGTATCACCATCGGCCGCCGCATCTGCGCCATGACCACTTTCTTTCAACGCTTTCACAAGAAATTGCGCTGTTTCTCGATCATCCTCGATCACCAGTAATCGCATTGCTGGCTCCAAAAGATCCTCAAACACTAATGGCTCCGGTTTCCCGGAGCCACCGTTTTACAAGCGACACGAGCACCTTGCGATGTCAGCCTTTTTTCAACTGAACGGCAACGAAGCGAGTCTGGTCCCCACTGCGCACGCGAAGCAACAAAGCGCGACGACCAAGTTTACTAGCCTCCGCCAGCCCTTTCGAAACGTCGTCGGCACTCGTGACCGGCTGGCTGGAGACCTCCATGATGATGTCACCCACGCGCAGCCCTTTTAATGCCGCATCCGACCCGCTGTCGACATCGGCGATCTGGACGCCTCCTTTTGCAACACTGAGCTTAAGACCAAGGGCATCTAAATCAGTTGTCGCTGTCGGCTTGGTAGGCTCGGCCTTTGCAGGTGTCGACACAGGTCCACTGGCGTCTTTGAAGTCGCCTAACTTCACGGCGATCGGCTGCTCTTTGCCGGCACGAAGAACAACGACGTCGGCTGTGGCGTTAGGAGCCAGCGCGGCCACACGTCGAGCCAGATCACGACTATCGGCAATCTTGCCGCCATTGACCGACAAAATCGTGTCGCCATTCTTAAGCCCAGCGCGAGCGGCGGGACCGTCGGCAGTAACTTCATTGACAAGCGCGCCGCGCGTTTCACCAAGACCGAGGCTTGCGGCGGTGTCTTCGTCGACGTTCTGGATTTTGACGCCCAACCAGCCGCGACTGACGGAGCCCGACGTCCGGAGCTGATTGACGACCTCGTTGACGGTTTTTGCCGGCACGGCAAACGCAATACCCACACTGCCACCTGACGGACTATAAATCGCCGTGTTGACACCAATCACCTCGCCGTTGAGGTTGAACGTCGGGCCGCCGGAATTACCGCGATTAACGGCAGCATCGATTTGCAAATAATCGTACGGGCCAGAACCTACGTCCCGCGCAAGGGACGAAACGATCCCTGCAGTTACGGTGCCTCCGAAGCCAAACGGATTACCGACCGCGATGACCCAGTCGCCAACGCGAGGATCTTTCGGCGCCAATTTCACAAATGGAAATTTGCGCGAAGGGTTCTTGATCTTCAGCAGCGCGATGTCGGTCCGTTGGTCGGTGCCAATCAACTCCGCATCGACTTTTGCGGTTTGATCGTCGAACGAGAGCTGAATTTTGGTGGCGTTGTCGATCACGTGATTATTAGTCACCACGTAACCATCTTCAGATATGACGAAACCAGACCCCTGTGCCAAGGTGGGTGCGCCGCCACCGCCACCGCCGCCTTCACCATTTCCACGGGGTAGATTTTTGAAAAACTCATTGAGCGGATGATCCTCGGGCAAACCGGGGATTCCGCCAAAAGGCTCGGTCGGCTTTCCGCGAGGCGTGCCCTTCGGGCCGGGTGCGGGAAGCTGCGCAACCTTCGGGTTACCGCCACCGACGACGTGGATGCTGACGACAGACCCTTTGACGCGATCAACGACGTCGGCAAACGAAGGCGGCGCACCTACGTTGGCACTGGGTGCCAACTGGGCATACGCTGAGGTTATTCCAACGCCCCCGGTGAAACCGCTGCCAAGCCCCATCATGGCTACGAGTGCCATTGTAGCAACAGCTGATTTCTTTTGGGCGACAGGACCCAGAGAGAAGCGAGAAGCACTCATGAAAAAACTCCCAAAGCCGGCATGGAGCGAAACTGGGTATGGACTTCGACACTCGATCGCATCTAAGCCACTCGCAGCGCCGCGATTGCAATGTAACTCGTAGCCGATCACGCGTTACGCCCGCATTTCGCTGGCATTAATTTTTTGTCATCATGATGCCGGTGACAGGCCGGTGACAAGTGAGGGAGAGCGACATTGTATGCATCCTAGAGCTTGGTTATCATTGTCGCTCATCGCGTCGGTAATGATGACGGCGATGCCGTCACAGGTGTCAGCCACCCCCGGACCCTCGACTTCCCGTGCAAAATCTACTGTTCTGAAAACCATTCCGGTTGCCGTTTTCGGCTCGGATGAACGTGTAGCGCTTCCGCCGCCTCTGCGCCCTTTGCGGGAGCGGATGGGCGTACTCTTCAACATCCGTCATAAAACGGTATGCACAGCCTTTTGCATTTCGCCCGATATCATCGGCACTGCCGCGCACTGTCTTTTCAAAACCAAGGGGGAGAAGCGCGCGCGCCTTTCCGATTTCTGGTTCGCCAGAAATTACGATGCAACGAGGGACTACGCACGCATTGCTGGCATAGATACGGGCAGCAGCGCACAAAGCGTCGTATCAGGCAGTGTCGAGTTGTCGACGAGACCACCCATCGATGCCACGAAGGATTGGGCGTTCGTGAAATTGGCGACAGCTGTGTGCCGCAAAGGCGTGTTCGAAATCGAAGCTCGGCCGGTTGAAACAATCATTCAGGACGCGAGGGCGGGACGGATTTATCAAATTTCCTATCATAAAGATTTTAAGCAGTGGCAACCGGCTTACTCTCGACCGTGCAGTGTCGAGCGGTCATTCGGTTCTACTCCATGGCCGACCATTGCCGCTGACTTCGATAACCCGGAACATCTGGTCTTGCACACCTGCGATACCGGTGGTGCGTCATCGGGATCGCCGCTACTGGCGGAGACGCCAACGGGTCCGAAAGTGGTTGCCATCAATGTCGGCACCTATGTCCAGTCGCGCTCTGTGCTACACGAAACTCCACCCGACGGCGCAGCGTTCTCGGACGCAGTTGCAAATACGGCGGTCTCGGCGACAGCATTCGCAAAGCAGTTGGCGGCATTTCGAGGTGCGCGAATGCTGGTGACCAGCGCTCAACTTCGGGAATTGCAGGAGCAGTTGCGCAAACTCGCACTGTATTTGGGTGCAGGTGACGCCACCTATGGGCCCAGCCTCAAGACAGCCATTGAAACATACGAAAAATCGATCGGATTGCCACCGACGGGTCTTGCCACCGAGGAAATCTTACTACGCCTTCTGCAACAAAAGCCAGGCGCTGCGCCGGGGCGCTGATTCAACGGGCTGTTTCGTCAGTTAGAATTTTCTCCAACTGCCGTTTTTCGTCATTGCTGAGTGGACGTGATTCATCTGCGGTCACGGCACCAACAAGAATTGATCGCCGTCTCTGCCACACGGCGATCATCACACCCACCAGCAACGCGAAAGGCGCCAGCCAGAGAAGCGCATTGCGCGCTATGAAGCGGGGCCGGAGCAAAACGAATTCGCCGAATTTTTCGATGAGAAATGTCATAACCTCGGCATCGGATTTTCCAGCACTCAGCATTTCGCGCACGAGGAGACGTAGATCGCGCGCCAGAGGAGCGTTGCTATCGTCGATCGATTGGTTCTGGCAGACGAGACAGCGGAGTTCGGCGGATATCGCCCGCGCGCGCGTCTCGAGAACCGGATTGGCCAGTCGCTCATCCGGCTCTACCGCCCATGCGCTGCTCAAAATGACAAAAAAAACTACGATCGAAGTGATGAGTCGGCAAAAGATCACTGCGCAGCCTCCTATTCAGCCGCCAGAGGCGACGAAGGAACCCGGCGAGCGGGTCGAGCAGCACCAAGACGCAGCCGGCGATCGGAGATCGAGAGAATGCCGCCGAATGCCATAATCAAGGCACCCAGCCAAATCAACCGCACAAGCGGATGGAAGTAGGCGCGGACGACAAAACCGCCATCTGACTGGCTGTCACCGAGGACCAGATAAAGATCACCCGCAAGCGCATTCAGAATTGCAGCCTGCGTCGTGGCTTGCCGGGGTGCGTCGAAGATTCGCTTGGAAGGCGTAAGTGTCGTGACTGCGGTACCAGCCTTCGAGACTGTGAAACGACCAATAGTCTCTTGGTAATTCGGCCCACGTCCAGGCACGGCGCCGTTGAAGACCACCTCGTAGCCGGCGATCGCCAATTTCTGCCCTTGCGAGAGAACTAGGACAGCTTCGCTATGCCACGCCGTTGTCGCGGTGATGCCGATGACGACAATACCAACGCCCGCATGCGCAAAAAGCATGCCGTAGGCGGAGCGGGGCAAGTTCAGCGCACGTCGAAACGTTTCGTCGAACGGAACGACAAAGGCTTTGATGCGTGCCGCCCATTCGGCGAACGCTCCAAGCACGACCCAGGCACCGAGCGCGATGGCCAGTGGTGCCAGCCAAGGCCCCCGGCGCACTAGCGCGAGTGCCAAGGCTCCGATCAACAGGGACGCTAACAGCACGGCCCGAAGACGCTGCCAAACTGCCGGTAGATCTCCACGCTTCCAAGCGAGCAGCGCCCCTATTGGAAGCGCAAGGAGGAGCGGAATCATCAATGGCACGAAGGTGAGATCAAAATAGGGTGCGCCGACAGAAATCTTGGCACCCGTGACCGCCTCCAGGCCGAGAGGATAAAGTGTGCCGATCAGTACGGTGGCCGCCGAGGTGCTCAGCAAGACGTTGTTGACGACCAGCGCACCTTCGCGACTGATCGGCTGAAACAGGCCACCGGCTTTCAAACTTGAAGCCCGCCACGCGTACAGAGTTAACGCACCGCCGATAAAGACTGCCAGAATGCCGAGAATAACGATGCCGCGGCGCGGGTCGACGGCAAAGGCATGGACGGACGTCAGAATGCCCGATCGGACTAAGAATGTCCCCATCAGCGAGAGCGAAAACGTCAAGATAGCCAGCAGCACGGTCCAAATCTTGAGAGCTTCGCGCTTTTCCATCACCACCGCCGAGTGCAGCAGCGCGGTGCCTGCCAGCCATGGCATGAACGACGCGTTCTCGACTGGATCCCAAAACCACCAGCCACCCCATCCAAGCGTGTAGTACGCCCACCATGAACCCATGGCGATGCCGATGGTGAGAGCGACCCAGGCAAGTAGCGTCCAGGGTCGGACCCAGCGAGCCCAAGCAGCATCTATCCGTCCCTCCCACAGCGCCGCAACGGCAAAGGAAAAAGCCATCGAGAAGCCGACATAGCCCGTATACAGAAACGGGGGATGGAATGCCAAAGCGGGATCTTGCAGAATGGGATTCAGCCCTTGCCCTTCGACGGCTGCGGGGACAAGACGCGCAAACGGATTGGATGTAAAAAGAATAAACGAAATAAACGTAACCGAAAGCGAACCTTGAACCGAAAGAACGCGTGCCCGAAATGCAGATGGTAGATTGCTTCCGAAGACACCGACCGCTGCACCGAACAGCGCTAAAATCAGCACCCAAAGCAACATCGAACCTTCATGATTGCCCCAGACGCCTGCGATTTTATAGATCAATGGTTTGGCCGAGTGCGAGTTAGCCCAAACATTTTCGACGGAGAAATCGGAACTGACGTAGGCCGTCATAAGGGCGAAAAAAGCCGCCGCCACGAGCAGGAACTGAACGACCGATGCAGGCGCGGCTATGGACGTCAACGACCGATTGGCGTAGTAGACCCCGTAAGCGGGCACTGCCATCTGAATGACGCTTACGACAAGCGCCAAGATAAGTGCGAAATGTCCTGTTTCGATGATCACCGGTGTCGTCAGCCTTCCTACTCAATCACTTTTGTCGCGTGCCGGCATTAACAGACGTCGATGGTGGGGCTTTTGCATCGCCCTGCCACACCCCCTGCTCCTTGAGCGCTTTTGCGACCTCGGGAGGCATATAGTTCTCGTCGTGCTTGGCAAGCACCGTCGTAGCACGGAAGCGACCATCTGCTTCGAGCCGGCCCACTGTTATGATGCCTTGCCCTTCCCTGAAAAGTTCAGGAAGGATGCCTTCGTAAACGACCGGGATTGTCGCTTTGGTATCGGTGACGGCAAACATGACTGCAGTGCCCTGGCCACGTTGCACACTCCCTTGTGCCACTAGGCCGCCGAGACGAAACGAAACACCCGGCCCCACTTCGCGCGCGGCGACACGACTGGGCGTGTAAAAATAATCGACCCCGGAACGGAGCGCGAATAGCACCAGAAGCGTCGCCAGAGACAGCCCTGCGACGGCAAGCGAGATTAGTGTGGCACGGCGTTGTCTGCGCGTCATGGCCGCAACTCCAAACGCCGCGCGAGGTCGTCGAGCGTTGCGACGGCCGGAGTATTTCCTACAAACTGTGCGCGCGCGTCGACCAAGGCCGACCGGGCCAGATCCAGCTTTTTCAAGGTGACGTAAGAGCGGATCAATTTCTGCCAGCCTTCGAGATCGTCGCCATTGGTTTTCAGTCGGACAGCAAGTGCCGCGACCATGCCGTCGATCATGGCGGTGCGGTCGCTTTGAGATAGAGACGCGGCGGCTTTGACATCATCGTCCGACGGCCCTCGCGGCGAGGCAGCACCTTTCGAGACAGCCGCAAGACGCTGTTCAACCATCGACCGCCAGGTCACACCGGCGGGCGCGGCCTGTAGGAGTGCGCGGTACTCTGCTGCAGCCACCGTCGCATTGCCATCCTGCTCTTGCGCCAGCGCGAGCCAGAAACGCGGTTCAAATCTATCGGGGCTGATGACACGCAGTTTTTGATAAGCAGCGCGGGCCGGCTCGGTCACGATCCCGTCGTTGGCAAGCACGGTCGCCTCGGCAAACCCAGCGAGACGTTGCGGGGTCTCCCCCAAGAGCCGGACCGCCCGGCCGTAGGCGTCGGATGCATCAGCGAAACGCTCCAATTTGAAATAGATTGGCGCAAGCGCGTCCCAACCTCGGCCGTCTCCGGGATTAGTCGCAAGCTTTGCTTCGACCCTGGCAATCAACTCCGCTGCAGACGCATTCGCAAGTTGAGCAGAATTTGCACGAAAGGGTTGGCTGGGCACGCCCGGAGAGCCGAGAGCTGCATACAGGCCGAGACAAAGCAACGGAACGACGAAAGCTGTCGCCATGCCAACGGTAGTGGCTTTGAAGCCAGCAACACCCTCGCCGACAGCCGCAGGCTTGATCCGAAGGATGCGTCGCGATATCTCGTGCCGCAAAGCATCCTGCTCAATCGCATCCAGCTGGCCACGCGCCACCTGTCGTTCCAAATCTGCCAACTGATCTTTGTAGACCACAAGATCTGCGGCAGGCTCGGGTGGCATCGATGCCGACGGCTGGAAAGCCGGGCGCAACACGGCAACAAGCACCGTGGCGGTCAAAGCGGCAAACATTAACCAGAGCAGCATCGCAGGTCCCAATCTCCACTAGGGAGATAGAAGCAGCGGACATCAAGCGCAAGGCAACACATCGGCGCATCTGGCCTCGATTGACCTAAGCAGCCGCAGTCCAAGAACCATCACGATTCCGGCAAGCGGTGCCGCGCATCGTCTCCCGGCGACCGTCGACATAAACGGTGTGGGTATAGTCGCGGCAATCGAGGCCAGCCCGCTGATACGGCGGCGTCGGGACGATGTCGCCGTAGCGACCGTTTTCCGGGTTGGTCCAACGCCGCGGACGGTTAGACTCACCCCGTTCGAGAGCCTCGAATTCAGCGTCTTGCGCCAGCGCTCGGTCACGCTGGTCCAGTTTACGGCCGATATCGTTACCGATGATACCGCCAGCCACGGCCCCGACGACGGTGCCGAGAACCTTCCCGCTGCCTCGTCCGAACTGGCTGCCGACGACCCCACCGAGCACCACGCCCGCACCGGTACCAACCGCAGCATTGTCGACCCGCCGGTCAGCGCCACCGCTGCAGCCGCCCAGTAACGAGGCCATTACGACCATCGCCGCGATACGTGTTGAAATGCGCATGAACCGCCCGACGACTTTGAAACCACCGGCAGTTATATGTTAGCGATTCGGGCTGATCTGGGGCCGAAGCCTGACGCTCTCGTCAGACAGCAGGCAGAATCAGCCGCGTCATCAGGCCGCCCAGTTCAGAGCGCGAGCGTTCGAAACTGCCCTGATTGGCTTGCGCCAACTCGGCGACGATCGAATGACCCAGGCCGGAACCCGGCTTCGTCTCGTCGAGCCGGTGGCCGCGCTGAACAGGTTGATCCAATTGCTCTGATGAAAGCCCAGGGCCATCGTCTTCGACGAGGATTTCGAGATTTTTATGCGTACTGCCGTTCAGCAACGGCCGCGCCACGAGGCGCACACGCAGATGTGCCCATTTACAGGCATTGTCCATCAAATTTCCAAGCATTTCCTCGAGATCCTGGCGTTCGCCGCGAAAGCGGAGATCGGTTGGACAATCAATCTCAAGTTCAAGGCCACGTTCACGATAGATTTTCTGCAGCGTACGCGCCAGCGAATCCCCGACCCCACGGACTTCCGTGGTGTGACCGATTATCCCGACGTTCGCGGCCATCCTGGCGCGATTTAAATAATGCGTTACCTGATCACGCATGAGTTGCGTCTGCTCTTTGACCTTCTCGGCCAACGGCGTGGAGTCGTCACGCGCCTCGTTAATAAGGACTGCCAGCGGCGTTTTCAGCGCATGAGCCAGGTTGCCGACCTGGGTGCGCGCGCGTTCGACGACATCCTGATTGGACTTGAGCAAGGCGTTCAATTCGGCCTGCAAGGGAGCGATTTCCGCAGGCAATTCACCCTCGAGGCGTGTGGCCTCACCTGCACGAATGGCCGCCAGCGCCTTTTCGACCTGCCGTAAAGGGTGTAGCCCAAAGCGAACCTGAAACAGCGTGACAAACAACAGGCCGATCCCCGCGAGCGCCAGCGCCTGCACCAGCCGCGTACTGAACGACGTCAGGCTTCTATCGACTTCGGCTAAAGTTCCGGCAACCGAAATCGAGTACCGTTTCGCCTCCGCGCCCTCGCCGAAAAAGTGCATGACTTCGACGACGCGAAGAACTTGATTGTTCGGGCCGGGGACGATGCCCCAACGTTCTTCGTTATCGAAGGGAAGGATGCCGATTTCACTCGGCAACGGGTAGGTCTCTTCTCCGAGCGACTCGGAATTCAAACGCCTGCCCGGCTTTCCGTCGAGCGGTTTGATCTGCCAGTACCAGCCCGATTGCGAAAACGTGAAAAGCGTCTCGCCGGCATCCTTCGGCGATCCCGGTTCTTCGCCGCCGTGATCGACGCTGTCGGCGCGGATGACTGTGAGGAGCAATTTGAGACGGCGATCGTGACTGGAGACGATATCCGTGCGGTAAAGCGTATAGATCAAAAGTCCGGCCATCGGCAGGACGACGAGCGTCCAAGCCGCCGCAGTCGCGAACAAACGGAACGCAAGGGAGTTATGCTTCATTGCCGTCCGGGGACAAGCGATAACCGAGACCGCGAATGGTGACGATCATATCCGCTGGGATCTTTTTGCGAAGGCGACCGATGAAGACTTCGATCGTATTGCTGTCACGATCGAAGTCCTGCTCGTAAAGATGCTCGACCAGTTCGGTGCGAGATACGACGCGCCCATTGTGATGCAGCAAATACGCGAGCAAGCGATATTCGTGGCTGGTGAGTTTGACCGGTTGCCCATCGACGGTAACGCGCGCGGTTTTGGTATCGAGGCGCAAGGTGCCGCATTCGATTTCGGACTTGGCATGGCCAGAGGCGCGGCGCACCTGTGCCCGCACGCGGGCAAGCAGTTCTTCCATGTGAAATGGCTTGGCGAGATAGTCGTCGGCACCCGCATCCATGCCCGACACTTTGTCGCTCCACCGATCGCGAGCGGTAAGCAGGATCACCGGCATCTTTTTGTCCTGCCGCCGCCATTGCTCAAGCACGGACAAGCCATCCATCTTCGGCAACCCGATATCGAGAACGACGACGTCATAGGGTTCGGTTTCGCCGAGGAAGAACCCCTCCTCGCCGTCCGCAGCGGAATCGACGGCGAAGCCAGCGTCGGTCAAGGCATCGACCAACTGCCGGTTCAAGTTCTTATCATCCTCGACGACGAGTGCGCGCACGGGTTATCCTCTGTGGTCCGAGCAGAAGGCCACGCCAGCTTATAGCCTGCGAGGCCCCTGTGCCGCTAGTGCTTCTCCGTTGGTATCGAAGGAAAATTACGCATTCCTCCGCCAACGGGCATTCACAGCTTGACCAGGAAGTCGCGGCGGACGAGCGGCTGCACTGCACGGGATCGGCCGTAGATCGTCATCAGGAGGCCGATCACGCCCGCCAAAGCTTGGCCGACGTGGATGACACCGTCGCCCAGTTGCCGCACGACGTCAGCCGAGATCTGAAAGCCGATCAGCGGCGCGATGATCGGCAGGACCGTTGCAAGCCCTGTCACGATGGAACCCCATATTGTGAGGGACTGCCCCCACCATTTCGGCTGCGTATCGGTAGAAGTTGAAACAGACGACGTCGTCATGGAAGGCTCCTTTGGGTGAATGTGAGTTTTGCCGAGCAGAGCGACTGCAGCGGCACGGGTTGCATCGACCCGCGCAAGCCAGCCGCGGCCGAACCGCCAAAAGGTTGGTAGCGATCGGTAGCGCGCGCGTCGGATGTCGGCGTAGCGGTCGATCACGTCGGTAACGACGGATGCCGTCACGGCCGCCAGCGTCAACGGCCCGATTTCCCCGTCGACATCGACGTCCAGGGCTTGCTGAAGCATGCGTGCCGCAGAACCAGTGCCGTGATTGACAGCGGTATCGAAATGAAAGAGCGCGAGCGGGGGCTGCAGGGCCGGGGCGCGCGAGGGCTCCCAATAGCGGGTCCGATAAATCGGACCGACCAGTGCCGGAGTGAGAGCGATGACCTCGGATTTCAGCTGAGCAGCAGTTTCAGGTGTCAACGTGCACCCGCGAACCGCTGCCAAATCAGCAACCGTGATCCCGAGATTGGTTGGTCCTCCTGGATCGTAGGGGTCGTCGGAGTAGCCACCTTCCATAGCAAGAACGTGTGCCAATGCGCCGGCGAAGACGGCGGTATCATCAGGCGAACGCAGATCGGGCGGGCCGTCGGTCGCTGCGACCGGAACGGCATTTGGCCAGCGCAGCCCCAGGAGGCGTTCACGCGGTAGTGCCATGACAGTCACGCCGCCGGATTGATTACCCCCCAGGATCACGATGCTCTCAGCCGTTTCGCCGACGACGAAGGCGACATGTCCCTGCGCGGGGTCATCGCCGCGCGAGAAAATTGCCACCGCTCCCCAGAACGCAGTCTCCAACGGATCGCCGAATGAGAGATACGAACGCGCCAGCAGCGATCTTGAGCTTTTGATGCCGGCGCGCTCCAGACAAGCACCAACAAAAGCCGCGCACCAAGCGACGTCGTCCCCTGCAACCTCGGGGTGGCCCGCATCGACGTAATAGGCATGCACTCGAGACGACGTACCGGCACCTGAGACAGCGGTCACGCCGAAGTCGGCCCAGGCTCTGACGAGCCAAGGTGGCGTTGAATTGGAGAACATGGCAGCCCCCTAAAGGGTGGATGTGGTTGCGTTACCTCGGCCGACGGCGCGGCTGAGTTGCGCAATGCGAAGCGTGACGCCCGGTTGAGCGCTGCCGAAGTCGGCGACTTGCTGGGCAACCGTATAGGTGCACGTGGAAACGCCGGGTGTGAACGTTCGAAGGACTGCTGCACCGATTGCAGCACTTGCGAGAATCTCGACGACGTAGGCTTCACTGTCTTCCGCGAGCGGCACGTCCGCGCTTTCCCAACCATCACCGTTTCGACGCGTTCGACGCAACCACGAAATCGTCAAATCACCAGCGACATTGCGTTGTCCGCGCAACCGCACTGGCCGCAGCGGCAAAAGCCCGACACCACGAAAGGTATGCGAGATACTCGAATACGCGGCATCACCGATGTCGCGGGACGCTGGACCTATCCGCCAGTTAAAGGGCACTCCGACATCGTCGGCTGTCGTCGAGAGCGGGACGACAGCCCCGTCGAGCAACACGAAGCGACGACCAGCAGCTATCGTCGCGGGCGTCGCAGTATCCGTCCCGAGTTGACCGCGCAGGAGAGTTTTCAATTCGTAGCGCTTGGCACCGATCAGCGTAGCGGTTTCGAACTGGATCACTTCCCAGGTGTCGGGCCCATATTCGACCGCTACCAGATTTCTTCCCGCAAGGAGTTGCAGACGCGTGGTCGACAGGAGCGATCCGGCGTCGATGTCGACGACGAGCCGGTTGGCTTTGTCTATCCGCCACGCTGGGCCGGCGGGAAGGGCATTAACCGTGAGACCCGTGGTACCCGGCGTCGGCAGAAGCCCTTTGAGAGCAAAGCCGGAAACTTCAGGTGACCGCCACACGGCGACTGTGCCGGGCCAGGGGACTTGGGTCGCAACGGCGTAACCTGCGTACTCACTGTCGTCATCGCCGAGGCGAGGCAGATCGAGAAGCATGCTGAGCGGCTGCCCCGTCGCGACCGCAACGCTCGGCTCCGAAATGCGGGCGGACAAGGGCACCGGCGCGTAGACATCTGGATCGATGCTGAGCGCCTGCATATCGCGCGTGCCATGCTCCCCGATTTCGGTGATGCGAAGTCGATAACTGCGTTCGCCCGTCGAAAGTGTGACGAGATCTCCGGGCTCCAACGCGAGTTTGCTGGGCGGAAGAGAGAAGGTTGCTTTCTCTCGCGCGGCCCAGGATTCAAACAGCCATGTATCCGCGATGGCACCGGCAGCAGGCGCGTCAAGCACGAGCGGAAGCACCGCCGATGCCGTGCGGTGCGACCCACCTGCAATGCGCCGCGCTGCGGCAATCGCCTGTGGATAGACGCCTCCTGCCGAGATGTAGGCAATCTTCGCGGACGCCGGCAAATCGGTTTCTTGGGCACGCGTTATCGAGCTCAACACCGCGCCTGGTCGCGTCTCGACGAGATCCGAGGAGGCGAACGATTGCCCTGTGACCGAAGCCGCACGATGGCGAAAAACAATCTGCCCATCGCTTTCGAGGCAATCGAAAAAATAGGCCAACTCCAGCGGCTGGAGTGCATCGCGTGCGCTCATGATCCGATCGAGAACAATGCCAGGGACCATACCGGCCACCGCACGAGTATCGAATTTTTCAAAGCCGTAGTCGGACAGAATACGCGCGAGCAGGGCGCCGAGTGGCACGCTGGCGATACGTCCCGTGATCCAATGACCCAACGCCCAATTGCCACTATCACCCCACGTCTGGGACTCGTTAGGAAATGCCGGACTGGGGCGCGCATCCCAGCAATAGACATGCATCCGCGCCATATCGAGCATCGGCGCACCGTAGACGCTGGATATCGGATTGAGCCCTGCAACCGCGTCAGTCGATGCGGGATCGTAAGCGTCGTGGAAGGCTTGCAAATAGCTCCGTTGCATCGTGTCGTCACGCGCGCGCGTGGAGACGTACAAGAAAGAACTTTCGGAGCTTTTGGGATCGACGAAGACGTTAGGTTGGTTGGCACCCTTGTCGACGGCCGGACAACCGAGTTCCATGAACCAGACTGGTTTCGATTGCGGAACCCACGCTGTCCGCGTTGCGCGCTCTACGCCAGCCGGACGATCAAAATGGCTATTGCTCCACCAGGACGAGAGATCCTTGAGGCGGAAGACCCAAGGCTTACCGCCGCCATCGGTAATCGGCGTGCGCGCCTGCAGAGCACGATCTGCGTCCGTGGCGTAATACCAGGCGTAACCTTCGCCGCCGGCGATATTGGATTTCAGATAGGCGGGATCATAGATGGATGTGGTGCCGGCGATCGCATCGCGGTGGTTGGCACCGTCGCGCCAATCAGACAGCGGCCAATAACAATCGATGCCGATCGCGTCGATCTCGGGGGAGGCCCACAAAGGATCGAGATGAAAAAAGACGTCGCCAGTCCCGTCTGCAGGTTGATGTCCGAAGTATTCGCTCCAGTCTGCGGCGTAGACGATCTTCGTCGCGGAACCGAGGATGCTGCGGACGTCGGCTGCGAGTTGCTTGAGCACTGTTACGAAAGGATAGATGCCAGCCGTCGAGCGAACTTGGGTGAGACCGCGCAGTTCCGAGCAGAGGACGAATGCATCGACGCCGCCAGCCGCTTTTGCGAGCATGGCATGGTGAAGGATCATGCGTCGAAAACCGAACTCCGCCGGGCCGGAATAGACGACGGTATCACCCGCTAACGAGAAGTCCGACGGCTGGGCTACACCGGCAAACTGCGCAATCGCCGCTGCGGCCGCTGCCGACTTGTCGATGGTTTGGGGCCGCCCGGCGGCGGGCGAAACCGTGATGCGGCCGCGCCAGGGATAAACGGGCTGCGACGCGGCAGAGGAGTAAGGATCGGGCAGAGTGTTGCCCGCAGGTACGTCCATCAAAATAAACGGCGAAAGCACCGGCGACAGGCCGCGTAACTTCAAGTCCCTGATGGCATCGACAACAGACCGATCCGAAGGCGTGCCGCCGAATGCGGGCCGCCCGTCGCTGCTGCTTACCAGCGCTGCGGCGCTTCGTTGCAATCCGCTGACCGACCACGCTTGAGAGGTCACTTTGTCAGCACTTTCGACCGCGGGACGCAGCTGGCACTGGCCTGCGTCCAGGGACGTTCCGAACCAGCTGACGACCAGGGATACCGACCTGACGTTCGGCAGCGTCGTCTGTAGTTGATCCAAGGCGATGGACCAGTCCGTGCCACCCTGCTTGGTATGTACATTCTCCGATGCGGACGCAGCACGCCCGACGCTGCGAGTGACCTCGGCAGGCGCGTAGACGAATTCTCCGGAACCGGGAATGAGCGAGACGGCGCGGATTTGTTGGGACAAGCCATCCAACGCCGAGAATATTTCAAACGACAGTTGCGGAATGCGATTACCAAAATCTGCCAATGGCATCTGCTCGAAGACGATATAGGCGAGCCCACGGTAGGCAGGCGCCTGGTCGGCCCCTTGTTGGGCTTCGATCAAAGCGTCAGCCTGCTGATCCGCCGTCCCCGTGTAGACACGATATGTGTATTTGCTGAGATCGATTTCTTTGCCATCAGCCCAGACACGACCGACACTCGATATCGGTCCCTCACAAAGTCCAACAGCGAAGTTCGCCGAGTAAACATAATCGGCGCCGGTATTCGCTGAGCTCCGTCCCCCCTTGCCTGCGCCACCACTGCTGCCACCTCTGGGAACAACGGTTTCCATCAGATTGCAGGCCCAGATGACCTGCCCTCCCAACCGCGCGCGACCATACAGACGAGGAATCGGCGCGCCTTCGGTCGACGAGGTGATACGTACATCGGAGAGGCGGGGGCCATCGACAACGCGTTGCCGCCCTGAACTCCCGAACAGAGCCTGATCGACGACGTGCCCTGCCATCGCGCCGATCTGGGACCCGATAGCCGCGCCCGTAATCGTCGAACCGAGAACCGACAGGCCCGCAGGAAGCAAAGCGCTCCCCGCAGCCGCACCGAGTGCACCAAGAGCAAGAGTGGCCATGGAAGATACTTTTCGAAAAACTAGAGAGAGGCAGATCAGTCGATGACGCCGGGAAAGCGAAACGCGGCAACGGCGTGACGCCACCACCAAGGCGTCATCTTGATCTCGCAAACAGGGACGTCTTCGAACGCGTGGATGAGACGCGGACGGCCGAGCAAAACGCCGACATGCTTTGCGACAGTGCGCGCGCGCCAGCGAAAAAGCAGAACGTCACCGCCCCTCGCTTCAGGCAACGGCACCTCGTGCAGATGAAGCCGGGCAGCTTCGAAAAGTGTCTCTTGTCCGCTGGCTTCCGCCCAGTCGCTGGAATATCCGGGGACCGGGGCCGCTTCGACACCATAGACTTCTCGATAGATACCGCGCACCAGGCCCAGACAGTCGGTTCCAACGCCTTTGGTGCTGGCTTGATGGTGGTAGGGCGTACCGCTCCAGGTGCGCGCGATCATGATGATACGCGCACGCGTAACGACGAGATGGCTGTCGGTCATGGGCTGGCCGTCGCAGTTGATATCGACTTGAACAACGCACTGCCGTTGTTGGCGGGATCCCCGGGACGAGCGACCGATGTAATGTAGTCGTTGCCGGGCATGTGCGGAAAGCCGCGAAAGTTGGATGCATTGGAGAAGCGCGCGGTGCAAGTCTCAAAAGATTTGTCGCAACCGGCGGTCACCACCAGGGCATCACCTGGGATGGGCAGTTCTGCAAGCGGCTGCCACAGTTCGATCGTGACGAGTGCGCCGTCCGACGTATGACGCTTGATCTCGATCGCCGTGCCGACGTTGGCACCACTGACGACGCGGCACAAGCCGCGCGTGAACCAGTCGCTGGCATACGCTGTAGCACCGGTAACGCTGAACTGCCGCAAACTTGTAATAGTGGAAATCACGACATCGGCCCGATAAGCCGGCGCGGTCAAATCGATACCACACCTGCTGTCGCCGAGATTGGCGTCGCACGTATATTGGTACAGCCGCCCGTGCGGTTGCTGCAGATAGTGTGAGAGGCCACGGATCTCAGCCGAGAACGCATGGCCGGCCCGGCGCACTTCACCGATCGATCCCGAGCGCATCAGCACGCGCTGCGACGTGTCCATCCAGTTGACGCGCCAGATCTCGATCTTGGCATCGTCGTAGAAACCTGCGGCGAGGTCGTGATCGCTCAGGAACGCGGAACTCAGTGCACTCTCGACGCTGAGATTGTCGACGGAAAGACCGACGCTGTCGCGTATTTCGCTGGCGGTCATACCTGCAGCCGCTTCGAAAGTCGTGCCATCGAAAGTCAGATCGAGATCGTGATCGGTAAAACCCAAAACGACGCCATCACGCCGGACAATTCGCCAACACCAAGCGAGCGTGGTCGCGCCAGACTCGAGATGTGCCTGCAGCGCAGGCGATAACTGCTTCATGACTCATACTCTAACTTCGACGAGCGGGATGGCAGGGATGGCGCCCGAGCGAAATCCGGACAGATTTATTTCGAGCTTGTCGGTGTCGAAGCGGACCGGGACATCGAATTGGAACCCTGCAGAAACGACGTTGCCAGTGGCGGGAATGTGCCCGGCCTTGAACGTGACGATGCCATTGACGTGGTCGACGGCGTAGGTGGCTGCCGCAGCAACGTTTCCGGCGACCGCGACGACGACCGTTCCTTCGACCGGCTTGGTGATGCGGCGCAGGTATGGCGCAAAGTCGCGCCCATAGGTTTTGACCAGTGGAAACGATGCGGCAGATCCTGTGCCGGTGCCGATCACTTGATCGAGTGCGGCGGGCGTTGCTTCGGGTGCGCACGATTTGAAATCACTTGCGTCGTGCCAGCGGAAGCCATGCAACTTCCCGCGCCGTTCTTCAAAAAACGCGATAACGGCGTGCAGGTCATCGAGCGACCGGACGCCATATCCAGCGTTGTAGGTGCGGCGGCTATTGGCCCAACGCGCATTGCGTTCCTCTGCCCCCGAACCGAGCACGACGACATCGGTGCGGCGCTCCGGGCCTCCGTGCGCACCGCGTGAAATGGCTTTTGGGAAGCGGGTTTCGTGAAAGGACATCGGCAACTCCTCTGCGTCTAGAGATTACGCTGTCCCTGAGAAACGGCACGCGCGAGCAACGCTGCCAGTTGCGTTTCCGAGCGTGAGAAACTTTCGGCATCGGGGGACACGACATTGAAAGTCACGTTGAGCGGGCTGCCGCCGCCGGAGCCGGCGATGCCGAGTTTGCCGTCGGAGCCACGGGTCAACGGCAAGATGGCTTCGGGTCCCCGTTCGCCGGCGATTGCGGTTTGACCCCCACCGAGCGGAAACGCGATCGGACTGGAAATCACGCCACCGCTGGCAAAAGGAATTGGCAATCCGCCAGAGAAAACGCCGCCGCTGGCGAAGGGCGTGCTGGTACCGGAAAATAGCCCGTTAACAGCGCCGGACAGCAGACCATCGAGCGGCTTGAACGCCGCATTGAGCGCCATTTTCGAAATGCTGAGAGCCAGCGTATCGAATATACTCGACACGCTTTTTCCTTTAGTGACGACGCCATCAAGCGCCGTCGCAAGGGTAGCGCCCAACTTCAATCCGCCTTTGGACGCCTGGTTGAAAGACTCCTGTAATCCGGTCGTGTCGCCGTTGATGGCGACGGTGAGTTCGGTATCTGCATTTGGGTTGCTGCGCGGACTGAGCATCGGGTGTCATCCATCGGGAAAAAGTTGCATCAGCTTGTCGATCTCGTGGCGGGATGGCGCTTCGCTTGTGACCGCAACGCCGAAACGGCCACGGAGAGCGGCATCGATTTCTTTTGGTGTCATGCGCCAGAAGTCGGATGGCGGTAGTCCGAGTGATCCGAGGCCTGCCGCCATTACCTCGGACCAAGGAAAGGGCGCGGCGGCATCTGCGGTTGGTGCACCTCGGCCTTGGCCATCGGCGCGGCGGTGACGGTTGCCATACCGCTCGTCAATTCACTAGCGACAGCAACAGGACCACCGAAGGTCGCCGCCAGTAGACGCGCTACGATATCGACATAACCGGCGGCACCATCGTCGCCGCGCATTTGAGATACAGCATCGTCGCCGACGTCGTGGCCGGCTCCGCGCAACCCCGCGCCGATGATGCGAACGCAGTCGCGTGCCGATATGCGTCCGCCACCAAAGCGGGTTGCAAGTGACAACATATCATCGGACCCGAAAGCCGTTTCGAGCTCTGCGAGCGCACCGAGAGTGAGGCACAAGGTGTAAGCCGCACCGTCGAGTTGGGCCGCGATCTCGCCCCTATATTTATTGACCATGCCAGGCCTCACGACGTTTGCGCGACGAAGATCAATTCGCCGGCGCTTTCCATGGTGATGTCGAAGGCGACTTCGCCGTGATGCTGGCCGCTGAATTCCAGTGTCGAGATTTGAAACGGCCCGCTGAACGTTCCAAGTCCAGGCACGACGATTTGCCAAGCACGAATAGCGCTGGCGAAGGCGAGTTGGCGCAACGCTGCGTCGGAAGCGGCATTTTTGAAGATGCCTTTACCGGTAAGGCGCGCATGCTGGGTGCCAGCACTGTCGAGCAACTCGCGCCAGCGACCCGCGCTTTCAGACGTCGTGACATCGACGGTTTCGGCGTTGACGGTGAATGTCTTGGTGCGCAAGCCGGCGATGGTGACGAATGCGCCTGTGCCATCGCTGTCGAGTTTGAGCAGCAGATCTTTGCCTTTTTGGGCGGTCATGGATCGGTCCGTTGTTGAGGTTAAATTGGCTCGGTGACGGCGCGCAGACGAATGGTGCCGTGGATCGTTTCGCCATCGGGATCGCGGCGGCAGTCGGAGTATTCGTGCTGCAGATTGACGAGATGGTGATCGGCAAGCACCAGGGGTTGGTCGTGCAGCGCGACCCTCAGTATGTCGATGATGGACTGCGTCTGCCTGCGACCGTGGGTCCGCGACCATACGTGCAACGTGACCATGTGCTCGTCGCCCGGCGCAACGGACGCCGACGCATCCCGCAATGTCGACTGACCGAACGTGATATAGGGAAAGGCCTGCGGTTGCGGTGTGTCATCGTAAATCCGGGGACCACCGAGCAGCGCCGTCAGCGCCGCCTCGCTCGTGAGCTTGGTGAAAATGGCCTGTTGCAAGGCAACGGTCGATGGCAGCATGGCAAGCCTCAAATGATTTCAGGATCGATCGCAATGTCGGTGGCCAATGGGAGGTCCGGGTCGAAGGTCTGAGTTCCTTCGAAGGCGGCGGCAGACTCTGGTTGGGAGGCCGACGTCGCGCCAGATTTTTCGCTTTCGACTTGCGTTGGGGGCGGTGGGCTCGAAGAAAATTGAACCTGCTTCGCGATCCCGACTGAGCGCAACGCCGGCAGCAGCTTGCGATCGGCAGCAGCGCTCAAGCGTTCGATCGCACCGGCGTCGGCACCGATGATGGCGACAGACACTTTCATCGATCGCGCTCCTCGCAGACGAGCCGCATACGATTGACGAACGGATCGGGCTGGAGGACCGCGCGGATGTTGAAGATGCGCGTGTCGAGACGCAGTCGCTGTCCGGGGATCACCGAAGTATTCGTGCGGATCCAGATGTCATGCGTCAAACGTCCCTCGACGCGACCCGCATCGAAACTTTCAGAGCCGTGCCGCGGGTGGATGGCAGCCCAAAGTACGGCGACGAGAGCCCAGCTGCCGGTGCTGCCACCTGCGCCGTCTGACGTCCTCTCAAGCGCCTCCAGTACAAGCCGCCGACGCAGTGCGCCGATCGGCGGCGGCTTGAGGATCGAGGTCATAGACGCACCGGAAGATAATTTCCGAGCAGGGCGGACACTGCCGCGGGCACGCGAGCTTCTGCCGTTCCGATCTCGCCAGGGTCGCGATGCTCGTACCAATGAGCCACGAGCAGTAACAACGCCTGGCGAATAGGGGCGGGAACATCCGAATGCTGCGCGCCGAAACCGCAGGTGATTGCGACTTCGATGCCGTTGAGACGGCGTCCCGGTTCTGGTGTCATCGTACCCTTCTTGCGCATTATGCGGGGATGACGGCTGACAAGATCGAAGCTGAACCCTGCCAGCGGCAGGTTCAGGAAAGTGCCATCGTCGGCGTAGACGCGGACGGCGTCGACGGAGGCGACGGGACTGAGAGGAAGCGTGATCGCATCGAGTCCGGAACGATCGCTCGGCCACCGATCGAAGAAACAAGACCACGTTTGGGTCAACAACGTGAGACCGAGCGCGACTTCGACATGCAGCCGCGACGTCATGATCAGCGACTGGATTAAAGTGTCGTCATCCGGCGTATCGATGCGCAAATGGGCTTTGGCTTCTTCCAGCGTGATCGGCTCGATCGAAGGCGCAGAGGTCTGAACGGTGGCCATGGGGGCTCCGGTGCAAGAGTGCGGATTTTTTGGATTTGGAAAGGGCGGACGAGAGCATGCAGGGAGGGCTGCACTTCTCGCCCGCCAGTACGCGCCACGGCAACGAGGGAGGGTGGGGCACGTTTGCCGGGGCGCGAACTCTGGAGCAGATGGCGGCGGGCTAACTGCGAAGGGCAACGAATGCCGTCCCTCCACATTGCCTCACCGTCAGGCTCATCACGCGCTGAACTTGAGCAATTTGATCGCTTCGAAGTCCTGCACGCCGCCGCCGACGCGTTTGGTGGTGTAGAACAACACGTAGGGTTTGGCAGAGTACGGATCGCGCAGAACACGGATGCCGACGCGATCCACAACCAGATAGCCGCGTTGGAAATCGCCGAATGCGACCGCAAGACTGTCCGTGCCGACATCCGGCATGTCCTCGGCTTCTGCGACGGGATAGCCCATCAGCGTCGGTGCGTTGCCAGGCGTGGCCGAGGGCTGCCAGAGATAATCGCCGACATTGTCCTTCATCTTGCGCACGAGCGATTGAGTGCTGCGGTTCATGACGAACGTGCCGTTCGCCCGATAGCCGGCTTTCACCGAATGCATCAGATCGATCAGTTTATCGAAGGGATTGGCGGTCGGGAATGCGCCGGCGACCCCGGTCTTGATCGTGCCGATGTTGCCGAACGACCAGTTTGCATTGTCGACCGTGGGGTAGGCGAGAAAGCCCTTCGGTGTGTTTACGCCTGACCCGTTGACGAAAGCGGCACCTTCCTGTTGGGCGAAGGTGATGCGAACCTCGTCAGCGATCCACTGATCGATGTTGACTGCGCTGTCGTCGAGCAGATGCGACGTCGCCGCCGGCATGGCGTAGAGTTCCATCGTCGGGAACGCCATTTCAGCGAGCTGCGGCGTGGCCGTCATCGGTCGCGCATCCGCTTCACCGACCCAACCAGTCGGAAAGCCAGCTGTGGCAAATGGCTTGCGGTACACGGAACTCGAGACCTGGCGATTGCCGGCAATAGACCGGATCGGTGAAATGGCGCGCAGCGCATGATTGATCGAGCTTTCAATCTCGACCGGAACCGTGTAGCCGCCGTCCGGACTGGAGTTGGCCGAAAGCGCCTTCTGCTCGATGCGCATGATGGCGGCAGCGTCACCCTTGCGCATGTAGGTCTCGAACGCGGACTTGTGCTCGCGATCGGACGAGGACCGAAGCGGGTTCGAGCCGATCTGCGGACGTTGGGCCTTGAGTGCGAGGTGATCGACGACACGCTTTGCATCGTCGAGCGCACGATCGATGCGGGCCAATTTTTCGTCGGCCAGCACATCGCCGGATCGCTTTTCGATGGCATGGAGCCGATCGTCGTTATTCTCCTTGTAGGCTTCGAAGGTGCGCATGAAGCCTTCGAATGCGCCGTTGAGGTCGTCGGGCACGGATTTGGTTTCGAGAGGGATGTGTCGGGTCATGATTTGTCCTGGTGGGGTTGAGAACGCGGGGTGCGGTCTGACTGCATGAGACGGGTAGCGCTGCGAATGGTCGCGATCAGACGCGCTTCGTCTTCGGGCAGGCCGCCAGCGTTGCGCCTGGCGGCGAGGCCCTTGATACCCTGGCCCATTACGGCACGGGCTTCGGAACGGCTGAGCCCAGCGTCGCGCATGAGCCAGTGTTCGAATTCTCGAGGGGTCGGCGTGCGACCGGCGAAGGCACGCGATTTAACCTGCGAAATGCGCGCTTCGGGCAACATCGGAAAGGTGACGATCGAAATTTCCCAAAGGTCGATTTGAGCAATTTTGCGAATACCGGTTTTCGCATCGCGCTGCGCTTTGGTGCTACGGAAGCCGATGGACAAGCCGTCGACTGCGCCGGCGCGCATCAGCGAGAGCACTTCGCGGCCACGCTTCACATCCGGCAGCAGACGACCTTTGGCGTACAGCCCGCGGCCATCTTCGCGCAGCTCTTCCCAGACACCGATCGGTTCGGCCGGGTCGTGCTGGAAGAGCAAGCGGACCCCCTCGGCACCCCGCGCGGCAAGGCTTTGTTTGAATGCGCCCGGCAGCACGATATCGCGCCCAAGATCTTCCCGATCGAAGATCGATGCGTAGCCCTCGAACTCGCCGGTTTCGTCTGTGCTTTTGAGATCGAGGGCGGTGAATTTGGCTTCGATCAACGAGCGGTGCGGGTAGACTGGCGGACTCATGGAAAATCTCGTTGTTTGGACAAGGGAAAACGGGCGGCAGCGCGCATGGCGTGCAGCAGGTCATGACGACGGAATGCGGGAGCCAGAAAGGCCTGCAGCGACGACTTCGGGCGAAGGTGCCGAGAAAATCGGACTGGACTAGAGGTTCATGTGGCGAAGGGAAAAATGGTGGGCGCGACAGGGATTGAACCTGTGACCTCTCCCGTGTGAAGGGAACGCACTACCGCTGTGCTACGCGCCCACTGGCAGACATTTATGCAGGCCGAAGCACCGCAAAAGTCCGCGAGAGAGCGCCTTATGCGAGGCTGCAAGGCAGCTGTCAAGTTCACGCCCGCGACAGCTGCAGCTACAAACCTGCCCGGTATCGGGCGAGAATGTGGACACGCACGGCGCTGGACAGATTGGTCCGCCCGCGCGCCTGGTCTACGCGAGCCACCAGCTCTGCCATCGAGACGCCGTCGCGTGCAGCCAGATCCCGCAGCGCCTCCCAGAATGGCAGTTCGAGACTGATCGAAGTTCGATGACCCGCGATATTGAAAGACCGCTTCTCCGGCTTTTCGGATGGCTGCGTCACTGCTGCGGCTCGTCGGGCGTATCGTCGGGCGTATCGTCGAAGAGCCGGTGGGCCTCATGACGGCGTCGAGCAAGCTCGGCGGCAGCGTCGGAACGTGTACGCTCAGCTTTCGTGCGACCGAAATCGGCTCGGTTTCGAGCCGCGAGGGCGTCCTTGTCCGCACGTGCCCGGGCCTTGCGGGCCTGACGCAGATTGATGAGATCGGCAGCCATGTCGGATTCTCGTGCGGTGAGCGCTCGCGCCAGTATAGTCGCATTGCCGCCGACGTGCATCGGCTAAAAGCATTATGACAAACGGGAGACCTGATCATGGCCGAGACATCTGAAAAGCGTGTCGCACTCGTCACGGGCGCTGCATCAGGAATTGGTTTTGCTTCGGCCGTGACTTTGGCCAAAGCCGGATGGCGGATCGCGGCGGTCGATCGCGACGAAGCATCGTTGGCGGCGCTCAAAAGTGAATTATCCAGCCTCAGCCAGGTGCGGACATATTCAGCCGATGTGTGCTCAGAACCTGACATAGATAATACCGTAGCCGATGTCGTGAAGGTTTTCGGCCGCCTTGATGGCGTTGTGAATTCAGCCGGTATCGCTGCCGATATTCCCGCACTCGATACACCGGTAGATCTGTTCAGGAAAATCCTCGATGTAAACGTCATCGGCAGCTTCATCGTGGCGCGGGCAGCTGCACGGATCATGAAGGCGGGTGCGGCAGGCGGCGCGATCGTCAACATTGCGTCGATCTCCGGATTACGGGGCAGTAAAGGGCGAGTGGCGTATGGCGCTTCGAAAGGCGCCGTCGTCACGATGACGCAAGTCTTGGCGAATGATTTGGCCAGCTTTGGCATTCGTGTGAATGCCATCGCACCTGGCCCGATTGAAACGCCGATGGTCAAACAAGTGCACTCCGAGGCGGATCGCGATCTATATATGCGTTATGTGCCGATGGCGCGGTATGGAACACCTGAGGAAATTGCGAAGGCGGTCATATTTTTATTGGACGGGTCTGCTTCAAGCTATATTACGGGGGAAATACTCGCTGTCGACGGAGGATATCGCGGTGCCGGTATTATTCCTGGACGCAAATAACCTCGCTTTCAGATACTCAGGCTTAATTGGTCATGCCCGCTTTTGTTTCATGCAATTCCGACCATGACATAATCTCTCACACGAGGGGGATGCTCGTCTAGTTGGGTAAGTACCCAGGTGGTCGGCTGTCGGTGTCAATTGGACCGCGCTGCCATAGGCCGGGCCGAGCCATTCGGCGAAGGCTGAGGTGGTGCGTGTGACCAGCGGCAGAACGGTCTGGCGCCAGAAGGTGCGGTTGGCTTCCTGATAGTTGGAGAACGTGTTGTCGCCTGACATGCCGAGCAGCATCGACAATTGAGCGCTGCGCGCTCGGGGGGCGGCACGCCGAGGGCGAGGGCGATCTCGCGCGCGGCTCCGTGCTCATGTCTTTGCCCGCCTTCGGCAGGACGCCTCGATGAAGTCGAGATCCTTCGGCGACATCGACATGGTCACCTTGAGCGCTGCGCGCTCGTAGGTTTTCCAGTCGAGGCCCCCTTCGAGCAGCAGGGGCGACCGGCGTCATGCCGGAGGCATGCCAATCCAAATGGCGGGGCCTTGGAACTGCGCTTCGAGTTCGCCCTTGAGGCGATTGTATTGCTCGGTGGTGAGATTGCCGTCGCGGCTGGCGTAGACGAGCGCACCGGAGGGCCGGGCGGAGTTGTCGAGCAGCGCCTTGTTCCAGCGCGAGGCGGCGTTGTGGATATCGATTGCCGTGGCTGCGGCTTCGATGGGAGAGAGGCC
>JANYHG010000215.1 GCA_025359165.1 Hyphomicrobiaceae bacterium | reverse complement strand
GTCAGGAAAAATAACTGTCTGGCGTGCCGCTCCGCTTTGAGACATACGCTCCAGACGCAGGTCAATTCTTTTGGAAATAAGTACTTTGTTGTTTCCGGCCGCATGCGGCGATTATGCAAACATCCGTCATGGCCGCGCAGGCGGCGATGACGAACGCTAGTATTGATCGGTTTGGACCCAGCCCCAAAAATGACCATAGCGCAGCCGAAGCCAATAGTCAGAGACCTGTATGCCGAGCTCGTAGCTCTGCCGGCTCATATGACCGGGCAGATTATCAATGGCGTGCTTCACAGCCACCCGCGTCCGGCCACCGAACACGGGATTGCGGCTACCGAATTGAGCGCTGAACTCAATAATCCATTTCGGCGCGGACGTGGCGGGCCAGGTGGGTGGGTATTCATCGTCGAGGAGGAGTTGCATCTCGGCGATGATGTCGTCGTGCCGGACATTTCTGGATGGCGGGCTGGGCGTCTGCCATCAAAAAAAGATACGTCCTATAGCACCGTGCCGCCCGACTGGATTTGCGAGGTCGCATCGCCATCGACCCGGCGCCTGGATCGGTTAGAGAAGCTGCCGATCTACGCTCGGAGCGGCATCAGCCATTGCTGGTACGTCGATCCGATCGACAGGACACTGGAGGTTTTTATTCTCGCGGACGGGACTTACAAACTGGGGCCGACCTTCACGGATAATGCACCGGTGTCTGCGCCACCGTTTGATTCGCACACCTTCGACCTGGGCGTATTGTGGTGGTTACCCGGTGACGCCACGACCTAGTTGGCCCCCCCCCATGGCAGCGAGTTTCAATGGGCCCACGGCCCATCCGGCCTTCGACCACCTTCTCCCCGCGAACGGGGAGAAGGGAAAACTCAATTGAAGCATCCGTTTACATCGACGTCACGGGCACGAGGGCGTAGCCGTTGCCGTCTTTCTGGATGGTGCCGGCTCCGGGCAGGCCCCAGTGGTAGCCAGTGACGACAGCCTTGTCGGCGATGGCCTGATCGAAGATCGCGCGACGGCTCTTGACCGCGAGCGCCGCATCCTGATCGAAGACGGCCTGCCACTCAGGGTTCTTGACGAACAACGCCGGAATATTCGTGATATCGCCCGAAATGATCAGCTGATTTGCGCCGGAGCCGATCAGATACGAGGTGTGGCCAGGCGTATGCCCATTGCTGTTGATGGCGCGGACGCCAGCGATCGCGTCTTTGCCATCGGCGACCTGCTTGACGTTCTTCCAGGTCGGGAAGGTCGCCTGCACGCGCTTGGCGAGGCCTTGCCGACCAGGATCGAGTTTCGCCAATACGCCTTCGTCGGCCCAGAATTTGTACTCGGCTTCAGGCAGGACAATTTCGGCATTGGGGAACGTCTGCGCATTCGTATCCTTGGCCATCAGTCCGAAGATGTGGTCGCCATGGAAATGCGTGACGACGATGGTCGAGATCTTCGCCGCATCGATGCCGGCCTTCGCGAGGTTCTGTTTGGCGAGCAGGCCAGCCTTGGGCCCACCGGTCTGACCGCCGGTACCGGAGTCGAACATGATCGTCTTGCCGCCCATCTCGACGACCGTGATCGTAAAGGGAATTGGCACGAAGTCATCGGTATGCCCGACGGCCTTGAGCGCGGACTTGGTTTCGTCGAGCGACGCATTCTTGATGAAGCCTGCGTCGTGTGCCTTTTCCCAGATGCCGTCGTAAACCGTGGTGACCGTGGCATCGCCGACTTTGAACTTGGAAAATCCTTTCTCCATCATATCGGCCTTCTGCGCATGCGCAGGGGAAATGATTTCGAGGGTGCCGTCGAGGCCGAACGCTGCGCCGGCGGCCGCAGCCGACAGGACGAGGCCGCGCCGTGAGATGGATTGCATAGATTTACTCCCGCTCGTGTTGGACCGTGATCGCTATTGTCACGCGGGCGGACAGTAGGCGGTATCATGTCCATCGTTAAGGCAAGTGGTCAGGTCATCACGTCGAAGTGATGTTGGATACCTCAGAGCGCGTTGGCGATGTCCAGGTCAATTGCCGAAGAGGTTGGCGTAGATGGCGCGCGCGCCGGGTAGACTGGGCATGGTCAGCGTCGTCGTCAGCACCAGCGCCACGATTATCAGTAACAGCAGGGAAAACCCAGTGAGATAGACAGCCATTAGGTTGCGCGCTGCCGTGAGCATCGCGCCGCCGCTGGCCCCGGCTCGCTGGTTGCCGCGATTGACCCACCGCTGTTTCGGCAACCGCCAGATCATGTAGAGTTTGACGATCGAATTCATCAGCTGATTAGCGTAAAGCGACCACGTGAAATTGAGATCGACGGTCCGGCTATAGGTGAACAAGACCAGCGCCGTGACCAGCCGCGTGACAGCCACGTAGACACCGTAGGCCAGCAGAAACATGGGTCCGAGCTTGATAACCCCTACCAGCGCGCACAGGGGGCCGAACAGCATCGTCCACATCGCAAGGCGTTGATCGATCAGGCACCACCAGATGAACACCGGCATCCGTCGCGGGCCGAGAGCGATCGCTCGGCTGCCATTGCGCAGCATGTTGCCCGACCAGCGCCGCAGGTTCTCGATCATGCGCTGCACGGACGAACCCTCGAAGACTTCGATGGTAACCCCGTGGGCATCCGGTACATACAGCATCCGCGCACCGGCTCGGAGCAGCGCATACCAGGTGCTCTTGTCGTCGCCCGACAAGAAGCGGAATTCGCCCCATAGCCAGTGATCGAGCATGTCGCGCTCGACCAGACCTATGAACTCCGGCGTCACGATGTGAGTACCGCGAAACAGCGAGAAACGGCCCGTCAGCGTCAGTACACGCCCCGACAGCGAGTGGCTTTGCATCGCCAGCCGCCGCTGCGCGAAGCGCATATTCAGCCATGTCCTTACCCACTCAGGCCCGTGCACGATGCAGTCTTCGTCGGTCGTCACGGCGTGGAGATGCGGATCGATGGCGAACAGCGGCAGACACTTTTTCAAAGCGCCTGGACTCAGAATGAAATCGCTGTCCATGAAGGCGACGAAATCGTGCGGCCCGAGCCCGTGGCGCGCCATCGAAGCCAATATCAGCGCGATGGCGTTACGCTTGCCCGATCCGGTCTGCCGCACCAGCTTGAGATGAATTTCAAGGTCACTGCCGAACAGACGTAGACACCGCTCGACGGTGGCTTCGTCCGGGGCCTCCTTCGAGCCGATCCAGATCGTGGCGGGCATCCCGACGCTGCGAATTTCCGTGCAGATGGCGGCAATAACCTGCTCGAGCGTCTCGGCTCGCTCGCGATAGACCGTGACCAGAAAATGCAGCCGGGCCGGACGCCAGCCGGCATTCCAGGCCGTTGCCGCGCGACGGGCCAATTGCGGATATGTGCGGCGTCCATAGATGGCAGCGCGGATCACATGGCTCAGCCACCAGCCATAGCGCCATAAACCGAAAGCGCCCAACAGCCCGACAAACGTGCGCCCGTTCTGTAACCAAAGTCCCGCCGGCAGCCTTGTCGCGATCAGCGCGCAGATGGCAAGATAGATCGCAACCCCGCTCAGAGCCGCCAGCGACCATTTGCGCTTGCCAGACACTGCGGGCACGGCGGGAGGACAGTTCGGCACGACCGGGGGCATGGCTCAGCCGCCGAGCTGGTTAGACGTAGCTGTACGGCCCCACCCGAAGGCACCGGAAAGGGCGCGCCGCAGCCAGTTGCGTGTATCGGCGGCGGGGACCGGCTCGGCAGTCACGCCTGCAAACTGCACCGTTGCCTTCGACACTCCGTCAGCCTTACCCGCCCGCGCCGCCGTGTATGGCGTTTGCGCTACCGATAGGCCGATCATCGTCACCGCAGGCAGGCCGTCGCGATACACATTCGCATCTTCGGGCCTGACCGGTGCGGCCAACGCCAGCCGGACGGCAGCCATGCCCTCGTCGCGTCGCGGCGCAGTCGATTGACCCCCACTGTAGTTCGCGTGGCCCGCCGCCGCAGAACGCACCGGATTGATCTCCGAAACCGTTGCCTTGAACGTCTGTCGCGTCGCCGGGACGTGTACGACGGCCTGTGCGCCAAGTTGCACGCGAAGCAACTGGTCCTGTCGCAGGAATGCCGTCACCGTACGTTGGTCGGCACGTTCGACGACGGCAGCCACGTCACCTTTCCGCACCGTCGACCTATCCGCATGCGTCAGATCGCGGAGCACGCCGTCGAACGGCGCACGGATCGAAAGCCGGTCGCGCTGGCTCAGGTAGGCCTGATGGCGCTGTTGCGAGATGGCGATATCCGCCTCCGCCAATTCGATTTGCGCCGCAAGATTATCGGTTTCGCCAATTACCGATTGACCCACGATCTCGATCGAGCCGTTACGTTCCCTACTCAGGTTGGCGCGCGCGTTGCGATCCAGTCCCTTGAGCGAGATTTCCTGTTGCAGAGCGACGATCCGTTGGCGCACCTGCGCCAGAGGTCCGAGTGCAGTCGGCGGCAATTGCTTCAGCTCGCGTTGCGCCGCCTGCAATCGGATATTGAGGCTGTCGATCTCGGCGCTGGTGTGAACGGATCTCATGCTCGACAGACCGGCCAAAGTGCCCAGCCGCTTTTTCTCATTCTCGAAGCGGCGCGCCAGGAATGCCAACTTGTTGTCACGCTCGCGGATGCCGATTTCGGCCTGATCTATCTCGCGCTCCAAAACCGTATCGGCAATTTTCAGCACCACGTCGCCGGCTTTGACGGCGTCACCGGGTTTGAAACTCGTCCACGTAATTACCCCGTCGCCCAGCGATACCAACGACTGAACCGGTGCCGAAATTGTCGACGCCGGTGCCTCCAACCAGAACAAGTTCGTGTACAGCAGCGAGCCGAGGTAGGTCGCAGCTGTCAGCCCCGCCAGCGCATACCCAACGGTCATACTCGCCGCCCGGATTGGCCGCCGCAGACGCCCGGACTTCGCCGCGCCGGCACCAGCGTTCACACTCGCGACGAACTCCGCCGCCGCCATCGGCGCGCCGAGCCGCTGGATGGTGTCGTCAACCGACGTCATGTTGCCGCGCACCAACTGCTCGACGAAATGCGAGAGCAATTCGCGCTCCCGTTGGCCCAGATCGCGAAAACCGATTACGGTGCGGCCGGTCTCGCGCTCGAAACTTTCGATCTCGCCTTTGGCGGGAAATGAAATATCGAAGCCTTGAAAGGGCAATGCCACTTTCAATGCGACTGCGCGCCCGACCTCTGTCAGGTTCGTCGAATGCGCGCCGGCTCCAGCCCGTGACGCCGCATCGATGGCGATGCCGCCCAGGCTCCATTCCGCGACGGTGTGCGCGATGGCATCGATCGACACACGCATCGGTGCGCGGACCCAAAGGTGTCGACGCATATCGGCCAGCTCGTGTGTGACAGTCAACGCCAACGCAAACCTCTCGATCCCGACGATTACCGGCCGGGCACAGACGTAGGCGGTTCGGACGCCGTGAGCCAAAACTAGATCGGATCACAGTTAGGGGCCGTCTCGCCTTGATACACTATTTGCCGTGCGGCAGAGTGCAGCCGCAAGACATTGAGATCATGCACGGAAAATGCCGGAAACGCCCAAAGGGTTCAAGCTGCCTCTGTATACCGCACATCGGCACGCCTTGCGCTCGAACATCCTTCTGGTCAAGCCAAGCCAACGGAAATTACTCCTGCTGCGTACAAAAGGGTCAAAATGCACGCAAAAATGGCAGCGCCGGGCAGAACCTTCACCCGCAGCTTACGTTAAGCATAGGTCGCGATCGTTAAACACACGGCTGGCGACCTTCGTTACCCGGGAGTAGGTCATACACGTTTGATGCGCGCACGGAACATAGATTTCTGCGGCTCGGTGGTAGTTCGAGCGACAGATCCGACCTAGGAGGTGTCGCTGCGTTGTTAGTCTACTGGCGGGACTGGACGATCAAGATCACAGGTAGTGAATGCTCTCATGTTGCTTACCGGACGTTTCAGCATTGATCTGCCGGCCCATCGTCGGCGCTAAAGGTTTCGAGGAATACTGCACATGTCGTTGAACTTCGCCTGGCGGACTGCAGCCACTCTCGTCGCCGCCGAGGCCACCACCCAACTCAAGACGATCTCCATCATCGGGCTCGGGTACGTCGGCGTCGTCTCGGTCGGCTGTCTGTCCGCACGAGGGTTCAAAGTCATCGGTGCCGATCTTGATGCGGCCAAAGTCGCATCGGTAGCCGCAGGGCGCTCCCCGATCGTCGAACGCGGCCTGGGAGATTTGTTGTACGACGGCGTCAGATCCCGACGCGTCACCGCGACCTGTGATGTCGCCCAGGCCGTACGCGACAGCGACGTCACATTGTTGGCCGTCGGAACGCCCACCAGCGCCGACGGTGGCTGCGATCTCACTTACGTTCGAGCCGCCAGCCGCGCTATCGGCGAAGCACTCGCGGCAAAGTCCGCTTATCATTTCGTCATTCTCCGCTGCAGCGTCCCCCCGGGCACGACCATCGACGTCGTGGTTCCCGAGATCGAGGCTGCCTCCGGTAAGAAGCTGGGTGACGGATTCGGCATCTGCTTCAGCCCCGAGTTTCTGCGCGAAGGCACCGCCGTGGCCGACTTCGCCGAACCTCCCAAGGTCGTCATCGCGGCGAGCGATGCGCGCACCGAATTGGTTGCCCGGCAGGTTCTTTCGGAGCGTGGCCAGAACGTACTGATCACATCCATGACTGCCGCCGAAACGCTCAAGTACGTCGACAACATCTGGCACGCGACCAAAGTCGTTTTCGCGAATGAAGTCGGTCGTTTTTGCAAATCGCTCGATGTCGACAGCCATGAGGTGATGCGGCTGTTCGTGCAGGACACGAAGCTGAACCTGTCGCCGTATTACCTCAGGCCCGGTTTTGCTTTCGGCGGTTCGTGCCTGCCGAAAGAGGTGCGCGCGGCCATGCACATCGGGGCCGCCAACGGCGTCAGCCTGCCGCTGATCGACAGCCTGCTGGTCTCGAACGATAGCCAGATCGAAGAAGCTCATCGCTTGATCGCATCGCTCGCGCCACGCGTGGTCGGTTTACTCGGCCTCACGTTCAAGTCCGGCACCGACGATCTCCGCGAAAGTCCGATGGTCGAACTCATGGCGCGACTGCAGAACGACGGGTTGCGCGTGCGGGTCTGCGATCCGAACTTGCGGCCAGGCCAGCAATTGTCGTCACAGGTTCGCAGTATCCGACATGCGCACGGAGATTTGAAGGCGACGCTCGATGCGCTCGAAACCGGTGGCGTTCTCGATACGCTGCCGACAATCATGAACGAGTGCGATGTGATTGTCGTCTCGCACGCTACCGAAGCGTTCCGAGATGCCGTGCGCAAGCGCCGCCCCGGTGTCCACGTCGTCGACCTTGCGCGACTGTTCACCGAGGTCCCGCAAGAGGCGACGTATCATGGGCTGAGTTGGTGAGACACGGACTGTCTCAGGTATGTCAACTCGCGAGGCGCCGCGCCGACATGACGTCGGGGTTTACGATATTTATCGGGGTACCCGCAGCGTAGGCTACGATCTGCTCGAAGATGTCCTCGAATTGCAGCTGGTATTCATCCGACGTGACATAGCCGATATGGGGTGTGCAGACGACGTTGGGCATCGACAGAAGCGGATGTGCCGTATCGCGCAGCGGTTCGTCTTCATACACGTCCACCGCCGCCATCCCGGGCCGTCCGGCTCGCAGCGCTGTAACCAGGGCGTCGGGTGCGATCAAACCGGCGCGAGACGTGTTGACCAGCAGCGCCGTCGGCTTCATCGAGGCGAGATCGGCGGCGGTCACGATGTGCCTGGTCGACTCGACCAATCGCATCTGCAGCGAAACCACATCGCAGCCGGCGAAGAAGGATGCCTTGTCGGCAGCGATCAACCAACCGTCCTGTCGTGCACGCTCACGCGAGGCCTCTCGCGCCCACACCATGACGCGCATGTCGAAGGCCTCGGCATACTGCGCCACGGCTCTGGCGATGCGGCCATAGCCATAGAGCCCGAGCGTCTTGCCGCGCAGTGACGTGCCGACGCCGATTTGCCATTGCCCAGCTTTCAGCGCCGCCATCTGCTGAGGGATCTGGCGAACCGCTGCGAGGATCAGCCCGAATGTCAACTCGGCCGCTGCGTATGAAGGCGAGCCTGGGTGCTGGCTCGACGAGACCACGATTCCGAGCCGCGTGCAGGTGTCGATATCGATGTGCGGAAATACGCTGCGCTGGCTGATCAACCGGAGCTTGGGCAAACGTTCGAGCAACGGCGTGCGGATCTTCGTGCGCTCGCGGATCAGCACCAGCGCCTCGGTGTCGCGAAGCCGCTCTGAGAGCACGTCGATGTCCTGGACATGATCGTTCCAGACTGTGACGTCGTGCCCCTCCAGCTTGGCGAAGCACGGCAGCGAGCGCAGCGTATCGAAGGTATCGTCGAGGATGGTGAC
>JANYHG010000203.1 GCA_025359165.1 Hyphomicrobiaceae bacterium | reverse complement strand
GTCAGGAGGGACGCGTCCCTCCTGTGGGGTTTGGGGCTAGCCCCGATCGCGCGGCAGCGCGAAACAACTGGCTCAACCACCGGCGCAGGCGCAGCGAGCCGTAGGGTGCAATAGCGCAGCGTATTGCACCGACGTCACCCTGCAGCGGTGTAATACGGCTTCGCCTATTACACCCTACACGACGTGGCCGCCGTCGGGTGGGGCGTGCGACGCCGGTATCGGGTCGCGCGAAGTGCGTGACCCAGCCTCCACCGTCACGGCGCGAGACCATTCTTACTCGGCGGCGGCGCGAACGGCGGGGGCGGCGTTCATGACGTCAACGTCGACGTGGGCCTCGAACTTGGTGAAGTTCTTGATGAACATTTCCACCAAAGCCTTGGCCTGCGCGTCGTAGGCGGCCTTGTCGGCCCAGGTTTCGCGCGGGGTGAGAATCTTGGGGTCGACTCCTTCGAGCGCCAGCGGCACCTGGAAGCCGAACACCGGGTCGGTGCGCATCGGTTGTGTCTTGAGTTTCCCAGACAGTGCGGCGTGGAGGAGACCGCGGGTCGCCTTGATGGGCATGCGCGAGCCGGTTCCGTACTTGCCGCCGGTCCAGCCGGTGTTGACGAGCCAGCAGTCGACCTTGTGCTGGGCGATCAACTCACGCAGCATGTTGCCGTAGACGCTCGGATGACGCGGCAGGAAGGGGGCCCCGAAGCAGGTCGAGAATGTCGCCCCGACTTCGCCGGCGGCCATGCCTTTTTCGGTGCCCGCAACTTTGGCGGTGTAACCCGAAAGGAAATGATACATCGCCTGGCTTGGCGTCAGCTTGGCGATCGGAGGCAACACGCCAAAGGCATCAGCGCACAGCATCACAACGTTTTTGGGATGGCTCGCGACGCCGGACGTCGAGGCATTGGCGATGAAGTCGAGCGGGTAGCACGAGCGCGTGTTCTCAGTCAGCCGGCCGTCGTTGTAATCGGGATGATGCGTGCCGCTGTCGAGGATGACGTTTTCGAGCACCGCGCCGAACCGGTTGGTCGCGTCCCAGATTTCAGGCTCGGCCTCACGAGACAGGCGGATAGTTTTGGCATAGCAGCCGCCTTCGAAATTGAAGACGCCTTTATCGGACCAGCCGTGCTCGTCGTCGCCAAGCAGGATGCGTTTGGGATCAGCCGACAGCGTCGTTTTGCCGGTGCCGGAAAGTCCGAAAAACACTGCCGACTCGCCGTCGTGGCTGACGTTGGCCGAGCAATGCATCGGCATCACTTTTTTTGCCGGCATTACATAGTTGAGATAGGTGAAGACCGACTTCTTGGTCTCGCCAGCGTACTCGCTGCCGCCGATCAAAACGATCTTCTTGGCGAAGTTGACGGCGATGACGGTCTCGCTGCGGCAACCATGGCGCTTTGGATCGGCCTTGAAGCTGGGCAGGTTGACGATCGTCACATCAGGCGCAAAGCCAGCCATTTTCGCTACGTCCGGACGCCGCAGCATGTGACGAATGAACAGCGAATGCCACGCGTACTCCGTGAAGATGCGGGCTTTAAGTTCCTGCCGGGCGTCGGCACCGGCCAACAGATCCTGGACGTAGAGTTCACGCGTTTTGACGTGATCGAGAAAATCTTTGTAGAGCACGTCGAAGTGCTCAGGCGTCATGGGTTTATTGTTGTCCCACCAGATTTCCTTCTCGGTCGTCGCATCGCGGACGGTGAACTTGTCCTGCGGTGAACGGCCCGTGTGAATGCCGGTTTGTGCGGTGAACGCGCCCGTGGACGCAAAGCGACCCTCGCCGTTGACGATCGCGCGCTCGATGAGCGGCGTTTCCAGCAAATTGTGATGGATTTTTTTAGCGGCTGAGAGAGGGAAGCTTTCGGATGTCATTGGAGGCTGCCATGGCAATAGTGAAGTGATGAGGCGTAGATACGACTGAAGTCACACGCCAAAGGCGAATGCCTAAGGGGGCGTATGAGTGCTTTGTCACGAGAACGCGAGGGTTGTCACGAAAACTTTATGCGCGTCAGACTTTATGGGCGTCACTCGCTGGTATCTAGATCCCGGCGACCCAAAGTGCAATTCCAACGTCGAGACTGGTATCAAATTTAGCTGTGATTTCGACGTAATCGCCCAAAAATTGCGCAGGGTGACCATTCGCGAGGCGGTTTCAGCCTTCGCAAGGGTTTAATTATCTTGCAGATTTTTCGGATCGTCAGGTTCAACGGCGAGTTCCTGCACATCAGCGAGACATATGGCCGCTGCCGCTAAAGCCGCATCGGGCGTGACCACCGGAGGCGTGAATCGCAATCTGCCGACATGGCTGCCCCTGGCAAAGTCGACGCCCTCGCAATCGATGCCGGTAACGGATGGCCAAGTGCGTTTGAGCGTCGCGAGCAGTGAGGGCTCGGCGTGAGCGAAGGCGGCGAAATCGCTTTGTTCGGCACGTAGTGCAGATGCGGGCAGCGGGACGATGCGGCCAAAGCCTTCGATCAGGTGGGCGCTCGAGATGTCGAGCCGGTAGAAGGCGAAATCGCTGAAGTCGGCATATTGTGCAGCCGAAGGATGACGCGTGAGAAACCGGGCTCGGGCGGCGGGTGCAGATTCAAAAACGAGTTTGCCCATCAAAGTGATGCGCCCGCCGGTGGTGGCATCACCACGCGCGTCGGAGGTATCGATCAAGATGCTGGCCGCAGGCGATTTGCGCAGATTTTGCGTATGACGCGCGAGCGTGGACAGGAGCGTGACCGGCGCGCCGTCAGGGCTGGTGGCCAGCACGATCATCGACGCGTACGGGGCACCTGTTTCGGCGTCCAACGTGGCCAATGACCCTTTCAGGGCGCTTCGTACCATGTGGCGCGCAGTCGGGCCGGGCGCGTCTTTCATAATTTTTCTCGCGACAGGTGTTCTTTATGGAAGGGGTAGGCATACGTGCCCTATTCAGATAGCATTAATGACGCCGCTGCCACATATAAGGCGGGACGACTGGTTTCAGTTTCGCCTGCCGACTAGCGCGTCGCCAATCGACCTGGGCACCCCTACCGCCGAGTAGCCGATCGAGTAGGCGGCAAAAGTTGCTCCCCGGCATGCCCTCGAACTCTACGGAGCGGATCAGCGCGAACGTTTTGCAGGTAGACTGAATTGAATGCACTTCGATCCAACCAAATGTAGTTGAACAGCACGTACCGGGATTGTCGATCCATGAAAGAAAAAAGCACCATTTGTCTCGTCGACGACGAGCGCAATATTTTGACATCCCTGTGTATGGCACTCGAAGCTGAAGGCTATCGTGTTCGCACTTATAGCGACGGCGTCGCAGCCCTCGAAGGCTTGACGGAAGAGCCGGCCGATCTTGCCATCCTCGATATCAAGATGCCGCGCATGGACGGCATGGAACTGCTGCGCCGACTGCGTCAACAGACCGACATGCCGGTCATCTTCCTGACTTCCAAGGACGAAGAAATCGATCAGCTGTTCGGGCTGAAAATGGGTGCCGATGACTACATCGCCAAACCGTTTTCGCAACGCCTCGTGGTCGAGCGCGTCAAGGCCGTGCTGAGGCGCTTCATGCCGAAGGATCCGACCGCGCCGGTGACGGAGGCCGCACGTACTCTCGAGCGTGGCAAACTCAAGCTCGATCCGGAACGGCACACCTGCCACTGGAACAATCTCGCGGTCACACTAACCGTCACCGAGTTCCTGATCCTGCAGGCGCTCGCGACGCGGCCCGGCGTCGTCAAGACACGCGATGCCCTGATGGATGCCGCCTATGACGACCAGGTCTATGTCGACGATCGCACCATCGACAGTCACATCAAACGGCTGCGCAAGAAATTCAAAGTCGTCGACGACGATTTCGACGTGATCGAAACGCTGTATGGCGTGGGATATCGGTTCAAAGAATAGCGGCTGGCACAGGGTTGCCGCAATTCCGCTGCAAGGCTGCAGGTAGCAAACGTAGGTCACACCTACCCGTAGCACACACCTACCCGTGCCACTGCGAGCGTGGCGCTTCGGCAGGCACTGTCGCCACGGCGTGCATGCGTAGTGCGGGATAGCGACCGATATGGGTGACGGTAGCGTGGAGCGTGTGAAAGGGAGTCGCAATGCCACTCGATAGCCCTCAGCTGCGCTTATCGACGGCTCGCGAACCGAAGCGCGATGGCACCGACGCCGGGAAGACCGAGATCATAGCGGGCACGACGAGACCGCACGTCGCCCGGCTGGCGGTATCGCACCTCGCGGCGCGGATGCCGGACTGGACACACAGAGCGACGAGCGCCGTCTCAAATGCGCGATCGATCGCGGCACCCCATGCACTGCAGGCGGTCGAAACTGCCAAGGCCGGATATGCCTGGATCGTGCCGCGGGCGATGGCCCAGCCGCTCTGGCGCTTCTGTACGCGCACTCTGAGCCGACGTATTTTCACAGCCAATTTCGTGGGATTGTTCATCCTGCTCGCGGGATTCACGCTGCTGACATATCAGCATACGTGGCTGATCGACGCGAAGGCTGAAAGCCTGCGGACACAGGCCCGCATGATCGCGGTCGCGATCGCGTCGAATGCCAAAATCGATACCGAGACGATGGTAATCGATCCCGATCGGGTGGGTGACGTCGATCGTGCCTATCCGAACTGGCGCGACGAGAGCCTGGACCGCATGGAGCTGGAAATCGCGCCGGAGAAAGTGGCGCCGGTGCTACGCAAGCTCATCACGCCGACGGAACTGCGTGTCCGCATCTTCAATCGTGACAGCGTCAAGCTCGTCGATACCGACGGCATGACTTCGGCCCGCATCTTTCGCACGTCGCCGGCCAGCGGAAGCGAAACCACAGCCGAACCGTCGGAGAAAATACGCAACGCGTGGACGCGCTTCAATGCCTGGCTGATGCGCAGCCCGTTGCAGGTCTATCGCGAGATCGGCGGCAAAGTAACCGACTATCCGGAGGTCCAGGAAGCGTTGAATGGACAGATGGCGAGCGTGTTGCTGCTCAACGACAAGGGTGAGCAGATCATCTCGGTATTCGCGCCGATCCAGCGGTTGAAAACGATCCCGGGGTTCGTCTGGTTGACGACACGACCCGGAGACATGGAGAGCATCCTCTGGCGCGAACGCCGGCCATTTTTTATTTTCTCATTCTTCGGTCTGCTGGCGACGCTGTTCGCCTCGCTGATGCTGAACCGGACGATCGGCGGCCCGATGAAGCAACTGGCGACGGCGGCCGAACATGTCAGCCGCAACATCAATGCCCGCCGCGAGATCCCCGAGCTGACCGGACGCCGGGACGAAGTCGGAGAGATGGCGAGTGCCTATCGCAAAATGACCGTCGCGCTGTACCGGCGCATCGAGGCCAGCGACCGCTTTGCGCAAGATGTGGCGCATGAGCTCAAAAATCCGGTGGCCGCAGCGCGTTCGACGGCCGAGTCGATGGGGTATGCCAAAACCGACGAGAAGCGCAACGAACTGGTGCGACAGCTGCAAGGAGAACTGAAACGGCTTAACCGGCTGATCAGCGACGTGTCGAATGCGTCGCGACTGGACGCAGAGTTGGCATTGCAGGAAACCGAGCCGGTCGACATCGTGACGGTAACCAGGAACATCACGGATGTGTTTCGCGACATTCAAAAGGGCCGAGACGATACGCCATGCAGCGTGGTCATGACGGTGCTGCCGACAGATCCGGCACCCGGCACGTTCGTGATCGATGCGCACGAGGGACGGCTTGGACAAGTCGTCACCAATCTCGTCGACAACGCATTATCGTTTTCGCCGCCGGGCGGATGCGTGACGATCGCGGTGGAGGCCGAGCCGCACGAGATCCTGTTGCGTGTCGACGACCAGGGCCCCGGAATTCCGCCGAACAAATTGGAAGACGTGTTCAAGCGTTTCTATTCCGACCGGCCACAAAGCGACCGCACCAACGCCAAGAATTCCGGTTTGGGACTGAGCATTTCGCGCGAAATCGTCGAGGCGCACGGCGGCACGATCGTCGCGGAAAACATCACTGCTGGACCGGACGAGGATGCCGGTGCACGGGACCTGCCCGAGCTCGCCAACCGCCGCATTCCGGGCGTTGCCGGGACACGCTTCGAGGTGCGCTTGCCGCGACCGGTCGCGGATGCGAAAGCGTCGGCAGGCGTGATGACCGGCATCGGGCAGAAGCTGTCGGCGAAGTTTCACAAATGACAGACGACCCGATGGGGGTACGAACTGACGCGCCATCGCTTCAGATGCACGGCACTACCGTCGCGATCGGCGCGGATGGCATTCTGCTGCGAGGGCCGTCGGGATCGGGTAAATCGGATCTGGCGCTGCGGTTTCTGGCTGACGGCGGCCGATTTCCGTTTCCCGAGCAGTCGCGGTATCTGATTGCCGATGATCAGACAGTGTTGACCTTAAAGGGCGATCGAATCGTGCCGTCGTCGCCGGCGACGATCGCGGGCCTGCTGGAAGTGCGGGGCGTGGGTATCGTGCGCGTGCCTACACCTGGGTCCACACCTCGCGTTTCGATCACGCTGCGCCTCGTCATCGACGTCATTCCGGCGTCCGCCATCGAGCGACTGCCGGAGACCGAAACTTTCGCCGTCATCCTGGGATGCCGCATACCCCGGCGACAGTTGACGGCCTTCGAACCCTCGGCCGCGATCAAGCTGGCGCTGATGTTGTATCAGCTCGATCAGCCGCTCTGACAGCGACAACTGTTTTGCTTTTACGCGGCGAGTGACCCCGGACAGATCTGGGAAATGCATGTAGGGTGACCACGGTCGATTTTACATTTTCCAGTCGAGGCCGGCGGGTGTGGCCGTCGGATATGCGGTGGCAGGGACAGCGCAATTTACGCCCCGGCAGGTGCTGGAGGCGGGTCGTCGAGCCGAAGCCGACGGCAAGCGGGACTATGCGATACAGTTTTATCAGCATGTCCTTGCGCATCATGGGGCAACGTCCGAGGCGATCGAGGCGGACGATGCCTTGCGGCGGATGACCGTCGCCGAGCCGGACGCCGGATACGGTGCGAATGGCTATCCCTTGATTGCCCAGGCCTCCAATAGCGCACACATGAATAGTGCTCGCTCGAATGATGCACATTTGGGGCACGTCAACGGCCATGGTCATGCGCCGGCCACGGTCGGCCCGCCGGTTGATGCCGGAACAGGGCGACCAGGACATGCGCCGTCACAGGGTCCGGGCCCCCAGGGACATTCAATCCGGGCGGCACCGGCCGTGGAGCCGCGCTCTGCCAACGGGACGGCCAAAACAAACCGCCGCCACAAGCCCGTCGAGGCCCGCGACGACGCGCTCCACGAGGGGCAGCGCCGCAAAATCAGGCACTATCGACTCGGGAGATTCATGGCGGCACTGATCGGATTGGGAGGAGGTCTGGCTGCTCTCGCTGGTCTGATCGCGCTCGGGGCCAATCTTGCACTCTTACTGACTAAAACGAACGGGTTGCTGTCGATGGCGGCGATCAGTCCGCTGTTCGCGAGTGGCCTCTTGGCGGGCGCTTGCGTAATGATCTTGTTGTCCCAGATCGGCAAGGCCACTTTCGACGCAGCGCGTGATCGCTGGCACGACTAGGAAGCAAAAACTCAGCAAGTAGCGGGCTCGAGCGGGAAACTGCCTGTTGGGCTAACTGATTGATTACGCAGACCCGGTACCGTTTTCGGGAACCTGCAACACGCTCATGATGTGACTGAGCAAAGCGATCTCGCTGCCGATGTCGCCAGCAGAATGGCGCAGCACAGAGCCCAATTCAGCTTCGAACTGTTTAGGCCGCAGCGCGCCATTGGCTTCGAGCACGTCGATCAGCAGCGCGAAAGCGCACGCCATGCCGTTGACCGCACCCGAGAATTCAGTTTTGTCAGTCATGACGTACCACACGCGACCGCGCCGTAATGAGTGCGCCCCTCGACGCCTCTATGAACACCAAGCCTCGGTCTCTGCGTGCGCTCCTTTGTTGATCGTGTTTCGACGGGGCAACGCTTTCCTGAATGATTGTTCATACTCTTTTATTCAGCAATTTTCATGACCAGAACAAGGCTTAACTCGGTTATTTGCGCCGCATGTGTGCATCGAGCCACGCTTGATGGCATCGCATCGCGGCCCACGGGCCGCACTTGCAAGCATCTCGGCATCATCTATAGACGCCGGCAACGCTTCCAAAATCAGCTCCGGAACTCAGCATGACGATCGACAAAACCCAGATCGACCGTATCGAACAGCACCTCGCGACGCTGGCAGCGGCGATGACGCGGCTGGCACCGGCAGCGGTCCCGGCCCCGGACTTCGGCGGCGCTGAAGCGTTCGTCTGGCAGTCGTCGCCGGAAGCCTTTCTGCCCGTGCCGCATGTCAGCCGCCAACCGCTGCAACTGTTGAAAGGCATCGAACGCGCGACCGATCAGCTGCTCGAGAACACCCGCCGTTTTGCCGACGGACTGCCCGCGAACAACGCCCTGCTGTGGGGCGCGCGTGGAATGGGCAAATCGTCTCTCGTCAAAGCTGTCCACTCGAGCGTGCGGGTCAAGGCCAAGAAGAAACTGGCGAAAGGCGACTTGAAACTGGTCGAGATCCATCGCGAGGACATCGCGACGTTGCCCGCGTGCCTCGCGTACATGCGGGCGGCCGGAAGATCGGAAGCGCATCGGTTCATCGTGTTCTGCGACGACCTGTCGTTCGACCGTGACGATACCAGCTACAAGTCCTTGAAAGCGGTGCTCGACGGCGGCATTGAGGGACGGCCGGAAAACGTCCTGTTCTATGCCACGTCCAACCGCCGCCATCTGATGCCGCGCGACATGATGGAGAACGAGCGGTCGACGGCGATCAATCCGAGCGAGGCCGTGGAGGAGAAAGTGTCACTGTCGGATCGCTTCGGCCTGTGGCTCGGCTTCCACAACGGCAGTCAGGATCAATATTTCGAAATGATCCGCGGTTACGTCGCCCATCACAAATTGAAGATCGGCGACGAGCAACTGATCGCGGAAGCTATCGAGTGGAGCATGACGCGCGGTGGCCGCTCGGGACGGGTGGCCTGGCAGTATATTCAGGATCTGGCAGGCCGCCTCGGTCAGCATCTGACTGTCGAGTAACAGCACCTGCCGAAGGCGGCAGCGCGAATAGTTTTGTGCGCCTGTGTCCTGATTGTGCATTGGCGACGACGCGTGCCTTGTGGCATACCGACTATAAAGTGGGCTTATTATCGTCATCGATCAGCCGCTAAAAACTATCCGGCCAACGTGCCAAAAGGGAAACGCCATGCTTCTTCATCGCCGTAGAGTGCTGTCTGGACTGATCGCTGCACCAGCGGTGCTGTCGCTGGGCTCGCGCACCGCACTCGCTGCCAACACGCTGAAAATCTCACACCAGTTTCCTGGCGGCACGATCGATCAAGGCGATTTTCGTGACCGGCTGTGCCGCGTGTTCGCCAAGAAGGTCGAAGAAGCGACCAAGGGCGACCTGAAATTCGAAATCTATCCCAACTCGTCGCTGATGAAAACGAACGCGCAGTTTTCGGCGATGCGCAAGGGTGCGCTGGACATGTCGTTCTATCCATTTCCGTATGCGGGTGGCGAAATTCACGCCTGCAATCTGGGCCTGATGCCGTGTCTGGTGACCAGCTACGAGCAGGGCACGAAGTGGAAGAACGCCGATATAGGCAAGGCGCTGAACAAGATCATGGAAGACAAGGGGATCAAGATGATCTCCTGGGTGTGGCAGGCAGGCGGTGCGGCGTCACGCGGCAAGCCGATCGCCTCGCCCGAAGACGTCAAAGGGCTCAAGATCCGTGGCGGCAGCCGCGAGATGGATCTGATGTTCGCCGCCGCCGGCGCGCAAGTGTCCACCGTGCTCTCGAATGAAATCTATATTGCGATGCAGACCGGCTCGCTCGACGCAGCCGTCACGTCGTCGACCAGCTTGATTTCGTTCCGCCTCGAAGAATTGTCGAAATCGCTGACGACGGCGCGCAAAGGATCGTTCTGGTTCATGCTCGAGCCACTGATGATGTCGAAAGCGATCTTCGATGCGCTGCCGGCAGCGCAACAGAAGGCGATTGTGGACGTTGGCGTCGAACTCGAAGCCTGGGGCATGGCGGAATCGCAGAAAGACGACGCGGAAGTCGCAAAGGTTTATGCCGCCAAGGGTGTGCAGGTCGCCGACTTCACCGACGCCGATCTCGCCGCTTGGCGCAAAGTGTCCGAGGACAGCGCCTGGAAAGACTTCGCGGCCAAAAGCACGGAGTCGGCGGAGCTGCTTAAAATGGCGCGCGCGATCGGGTAAGGCGGACGAGCGGTGGCGACGTTTCCGCATACCGGGCGCCACCTCGTGTCGTGATCTTGGGTCTTCGGCCGAGATCATCGACCCGACCATCGACACCTTGAATGCCGCCAGCGATCATGCAGCGATCATGGCTGCTTCAGCAACCTCCATAGAGCATCGGACTTCTGAACCGGTGCGTCCTGGGACAAATCCCCAGAACGGCATTGGTGGATGAACTCACCTCGAAAAATAATCTGGAAGTACGGAGTACCTGCATGGCCGGCGGCATTGGACATGATGCGATTTTGGCGGGGCCGGAGGTGCGATCCGCCGACGAGCAGCGCGGCGTGGCGGCTATTTTTGCCTCCCTCAACGAGCTGATGTTCAAGATATCGGCGGTGGCGCTCGTCATCGCGGCGGTCGTGCTGACCGGCGGCGTCATCTACAGCCACATCACGCATCGCGGCGTCGCATGGCAGGACGAGGTGACGATTTATCTCATCGCCGGTGCGATCTTCCTTTCGGCGGCCGCGGTGCAATCGAAGCGCGGCCACATCGGCATCGAAGTGCTGGATCATCTGTTGTCCCCTAGGGCCAATGCGGCCCGCCGTGCTGTGATCGATGCGCTGGTGCTGTTCTTCTGCCTGTTCTTCGCTTGGAAATCGGGCCTGCTGTTACACGAAGCCTGGACCGAAGGTCAGACATCGCAGTCGGCGTGGGGACCGCCGCTATGGATCCCGTATCTTGTCCTGACGATCGGCATGGTTCTGCTGGCGCTACAGCTGGCGTTTCAGGTGGGTCAGCGATCGTTGATCGCGCTGGTGCTGGTGACCCTTCTAGTTGTCGCCCTGTTGGCCATGCCGCGCCCGTCCGGCAAACTGATCAGCGGGCTGCCGCAGTGGCAGATCGGGGTCGGCTACTGCGTCGCGACCCTGGTGACGATGTTTTCAGGTATGCCGATCGCCTTCGCACTGGGCATCGTCGCACTCAGCTTCATGATGCTGTTCATGCCGTCGGCGTCGGTAGACACGATCGCACAGAACTTCTACGAGGAAATTTCCAACGTAATCATCCTGGCGATCCCGCTGTTTATCCTGAAGGGTGCCGCGATCGGGCGATCGAATGCCGGCAAGGACCTCTATTCCGCGCTGCATGCTTGGCTCTATAGAATCCCCGGTGGCCTCGGTGTCGCAAACACCATCGCGTGCGGATTGTTCGCAGCCATGGCGGGGTCATCGCCGGCCACGTGCTCGGCGATCGGCTCGGCCGGCATTCCCGAGATGCGCGCCCGTGGCTACTCCGGCGGCTTCGCGGCCGGCATCATCGCGGCAGGTGGCACGCTCGGCATCCTGTTGCCGCCATCAGTGACAATGCTGCTTTACGCGGTCGCGGCCGAAGTGTCGCTCGGGAAGCTGTTCCTGGCCGGTATCGGGCCGGGCCTGCTGTTGATCACGTTCTTCGCCATCTACTCGATGATGCGCTACCGGAAAGAGCATCGCCAGGCGATCGCCGCTCATGCGCAAACGGGCGCACAGTCGGCGATGCTGTCGGCAGAAACCTACACGCTGCGCCAGAAGGTGGGCATGATCGTGTGGGTGATGCCGTTCGTGTCGATCCTGGCTGGCGTCATGGTCGTGCTGTATGCGGGCTGGGCGACGCCATCGGAAACCGCAGGTGTGGGCGCAGTGCTGGCGCTGGTTATCATCAGCGCGATGTACGGCATCTGGCGGCCTTCGAAGATCATGCCGATTTTGACAGGTACGTTGCGCGAAAGCACGATGCTGCTGATGATCATCGGCATGTCGCTGCTGTATGCCTATGTGATGAGCTATCTGCAGATCTCGCAATCGACGGCCAACTGGGTGATCGGTTTAGGGCTGTCGAAGTGGGTGCTGCTGACGGCGATCTTGTTGTTCGTGATCGTGCTGGGCTTCTTCCTGCCGCCGGTATCGATCATTCTGATGACGGCGCCGATCGTGCTGCCACCACTGAAAGCGGCAGGCTTCGATCTCATCTGGTTTGGCGTCGTCATGACGATCGTCATGGAGATGGGGCTGATCCATCCGCCGGT
>JANYHG010000140.1 GCA_025359165.1 Hyphomicrobiaceae bacterium | reverse complement strand
ATCGCGGGCACGACGTCGTTGACCTTGTGGCCGCGCCCGTCGGTTTCGATCAGAGATGTAACCCTGTCGAGCCCGCCCGACATGGGTGCGACGCCCTTGCTTAAAGTCGCCGAGGTCGAAGTCGCCGTCCAGTTGCTGCCGCTGCTCCTGCACGATGTCAGCATCGATCGCCTCATTCTGCGCAAACCGGAACTGGATTTGCGCGTCGACGCCAGAGGCAAGCGCAGTTGGGATTTTGCCGAGGCCGCGCCCCGCGTCCGGCTGGCACAAGCGCTTGCACCAGGCCAGTCGGGCGACAGCAAGACACTGCCGAAAGAGCTGCAGGACTTCATGCGCGGCTCGAGCGACGGGACGGAACGACCTTCGCCCAAGTCACGCATCGGCGATATCTCGTTGGGCAACGTCAGCGTCGTCGACGGCATCGTGCGCTATCGCGACGCGCGCGCAGCAGTGGATGAAACGATCACCGCGCTCAACACGCGGCTGTCGTTGGCCAACATCGCCAGCCCGCTCGACGTTCAGAGCGATTTCAGCTGGCACAGCGAACCGGTGCAACTGACGGCCAGCATCGCGCCTTTCCGCGCACTGCTTGAAGGACGCCCCATACAAGCACAAATCAGAACCAGCGCCGCGCCCCTGACTGGAAGTTTCGATGGCATAGTGAGCCTCGGCAGCGACATCGACCTCGACGGACGTATCACGGCACAATCGCCCGCCCTCGATCGGCTGGCACAGTGGACCGGACGCCCCTTTGCGGGGTCTCTGGCCGGCGGTTTCGCACTCGATGCCAAACTCAAACAAACGAGCACATCGACGATCCTCAACGATGCGAAATTGACGCTCGGCGGGCTGACCGGCAGTGGCGCGCTGAGTATCGAACAGCGGACACCGCGACCCTACGTGAAAGGCGCGCTCCGCTTTGCCACGCTCGATGTGAACTTGCTGCAAGCACTAGCCGACACGGCACCGAAGTCACCTGCCGCTCCCCCTGCTGCACCCGCAGCGGCACCTAAATCGATCGAAGATCTGCTGGGTGACGATCCCGCGACGCCGCTTCGCAAGCCGCAGGTCCGGGGCTACACCAAGCGCCAGGGTTGGAGCGACGACGCCATTGAACTGACTGCACTCGGACTGGCGGATGCTGACCTGCGCCTCAACTTCGACCATCTGATCTGGCGCGATCTGCGGACAGGCGGCGGCCAGATCAACCTCGCGCTGAAATCGAAGTCCGCACGCGTCGTGCTCGACGATCTTCAGCTCTATGAGGGGCACGCACGCGGCATCGTCACACTCGATGCCAACGGTGCCGAAACCACCGTTGGCACCAACGTCGTGATCGACGGCGTTGCCGCGTTGCCGTTTCTCAAAGCCTTCACCGATTTCGACTGGCTGGCTGGGCGCACACGCTTGGCTATCGCCGTTGCCGGTCGTGGCACGACGGAACGCCAGATTGTTTCGACTTTGACCGGCAAGGCGGACGTCACGATCGCGGACGGCGCGCTGATGGGCTTCAACATTCCACAGCTCATTGCCAATTTCGGACGAGGAAAGATCGGCGGGCTCGAACGCTCACCCACCGAAAAAACCGATTTCATGGAGTTTGCGGCGTCGACCCAGATCACCAACGGGATTGCCCGCAACGACGACCTCCGCATGACCAGTCCGCAAGGCCGCACGACCGGCGCCGGCACAATCGATCTGCCACAGCGAACGATGGACTACATGCTGCGGCCCAAGCTGACCACAGGGGCGATTTCTGGCCTCGAAGTACCCTTGAAGATCTCGGGCTCCATGGACAAGCCGACGGTGACACCCGAACTCGCCGGCATTAACGGCGGACAAGCCGTGAAAGCCATCCAGGATGCCGCCAACTCACCCGCCGGCCGCGACGTGCAAGAAACCATCAAAGGCGCGCTCAACGGCGACCCAACCGCCAAAGCCAAAGTCAAAGGCTTCCTCGATCAATTTCTGAAGAAGTAAATCCCGGCGTCAAGCTGCCAACCACCTGCCTATTGCCCACTGCCTAATCGCGGCTCTTGCCGCCGACTGCCTAATCGCGGTTCTTGCCGCCGACTGCAACGCGACCCCAACCATTGCTACCCAGGTGCTCCTGCGGTTGAAAGCGCGTCTTGTATGTCATCTTGCGGGAACCCTCGATCCAGTAGCCGAGATAGAGAAACGGCAACCCTAGCATCTGCGTATAGGCAATATGGTCGAGGATCATATGTGTGCCGAGGCTGCGCTCACCGCATTCGGGATCGTAGAAGCTATACACCATCGAAACGCCGTCGGAGAGACGGTCGCAAAGCGCCACCCCGACGAGCGGCCACTTTTCAGATTTGAGGTTCGCGGGTGCGTTCTCGGGCTTGCGCCGATACTCGGTCAGGAATGTATCGATGATGCTGTCTTCGACCATCATGGCGAAGTCCATGACACTCATGTCGGCCATGCCACCGGAACTATGCCGACTGTCGATGTAGCGGCGGAACAGGTCGTACTGCTCCGAAGTCGGGGACGCCGGCACCCGTCGCGCGACGATATCGCCATTGGTGCCCGACAGCCGTCGCATGGTCTTTCCGGGCACGAACTCATCGACCACCACGCGGGTCGACACGCACGCCTGACAGCCCTCACAATAGGGCATGTATGCAATATTCTGGCTGCGTCGAAAGCCACCCTTGAGCAAGTTGTCGATCAGCGCTGGCGGCTTCTCGTGCGTCAGGTGCGTGAAAAGTTTGCGCTCCTGCTTGCCTGGTAGATAGGGGCAAGCCTGCGGTGCCGTGACGTAGAACTCGGGAAAATTCTTTTGCTGTTCGGTCATGGGTACTCAGGGGACGCGACAAACCGGCGGACGAACTTCCGACGGCCTTTACTTCTCGTCAACCTACGGACCCAATTTGCCTCTTACAAGGCCTTGACGCGCGATGATACGGCAACTCGGGCGCACTATTTTTGCGCAGCAGCCAACGCCAGTTCGACTTCCGTCTTGGCGGCCAGATATTTTTCAAGCCAATGTATGTCATACATGCCGTTCTGGATGTCAGGCTCCTGCACCAGATCCATGAACAGTGGGATCGTCGTCTCGATGCCGTCGATGACGAACTCCGACAAAGCCCGCTTGAGCCGCATCAGGCATTCGGTGCGCGACTTGCCCGACACGATCAGCTTGCCGATCAAACTGTCGTAATTGGGCGGAATGCGATAGCCTTGGTAGATACCGCTGTCGATACGCACACCGAGGCCACCGGGCGGGTGATAGTTGGTAATCTTGCCGGGCGAGGGGCGGAAGGTGCGCGCATTCTCGGCATTGATGCGGCACTCGATGGCGTGCCCGGAGAATGTCACCTCCTCCTGCGTCACACTGAGCCCGCCGCCGGCCGCGACACGGATCTGTTCGAGCACCAGATCGAGCCCCGTGACGGCTTCGGTGACCGGATGCTCGACCTGTAGGCGCGTATTCATTTCGATGAAGTAGAACTCGCCGTCTTCGTAAAGAAATTCGACCGTGCCGGCACCGCGATATTTCAACTTCTGCATCGCTTTCGCACAGGTGTCGCCGATCTGTGCCCGCTGCGCCGCGTTCAGTGCCGGACTTGGACTTTCTTCAAGGATCTTCTGATGCCGGCGCTGCAACGAGCAGTCTCGCTCACCGAGGTGGATCGCCTTGCCCTTGCCATCGCCGAACACCTGGATCTCTATATGACGGGGCCGGGTCAGATACTTTTCAAGATAGACGCTGTCGTCGCCGAATGCGGCCTTCGCCTCGGCGCGGGCGGTCTTGACGGCACTGTCGAGTTCCTCGGCCGTGCGGGCCAGTTTCATGCCGCGACCGCCACCACCCGACGCCGCCTTTACCAAGACCGGGAAACCCATCGCCTTGGCGACTTTCATCGCCTGCAACTCGTTAGTGATAGCACCGTCCGATCCGGGCACCACGGGAATACCCAGTTTCTTCGCTGTTTCCTTCGCTTGGATTTTGTCGCCCATGATGCGGATGTGCTCCGACGTGGGCCCGATGAAGGTGATGCCGTGCTCTTCGAGGATCTCGGCGAAACGCGCGTTCTCGGACAGGAATCCGTAGCCAGGATGTATCGCATCGGCACCGGTGATTTCGCACGCCGCCAGCAAGCGCGGAATGTTCAGATAACTCTCGGCAGCCGCAGGTGGCCCGATGCACACGCTCTCATCGGCGAGGCGCACGTGCATGGCGTCGGCGTCGGCGGTCGAATGCACGGCGACCGTGGCGATGCCCAGTTCCTTGCACGCCCGCTGTATGCGCAGCGCGATCTCACCACGGTTGGCGATCAGGATTTTGTCGAACATGATTTTTCCGAAGCGAATTGCGAGTAGCGAATAGCGAATAGAGACAAGCAGAAGAAGAATGCGCGAAGGCACCCCTATTCGCAATTCGCTACTCGCTATTCCCTCATTCGATAACCACCAGAGGCTCGCCGAATTCGACCGGCTGGCCGTTGTCGATGAACACTTGCGTCACCGTGCCGGCGCGCGGCGCAGGAATGTGGTTCATGGTCTTCATTGCTTCGATGATCAGCAGCGTCTGCCCTTGGGCCACTCGCGTGCCGACGTCGACGAACGCGGCGGCGCCCGGCTCGGCGGCTCGGTACGCAGTCCCCACCATCGGCGATTTCACAGTTCCCGGATGACTGGCGGCATCAGCGGGTTTCAAAGCCACGGGTGCTGCCGGGGCGGCGTGCGCTCCATGCGCTGCATGGATAGCGGGTGCAGCGGCAGCGACGGTGATCTGACGCGCCACGCGCAGTCTTAGACCCTCACGTTCCATCTCGATTTCGCTGAGGCCGGTTTCGTTCAGCAAATCCGCCAGTTCGCGGATGAGAGCACTTTCGGCACTCGGTTTGTCTTTGTCTTTTGCCATGCCCTAGCGGGTCCCGTCATGATTTTTGGGAGCTGATCGGGCGACTCTGCACAAACAACACCGCGATGCGCCTCGGCCTGTAGCAGCTTTCCCGAGGCCGTGAAAGATATTGGATTCCGGGCTCTGGACACGTGAACTTGGCGCGCCGCGTTAACCATTGGCCACCTTTACCGTGGACCTGACGTGCGCGGCATGACTTTTGCCGATGATGACGTCCAACGCGACACTTCACGTCACCCTACTGGCACTTGCTGCCGTGGCCATCGATGCCGTCGTGGCGGCGTCCGCAGTAGCACTCCCTGTTGCCTGTGCGAAGGTGACAGATCCCGCGCACCATGCCGCGATTGCTTCGGCAGAAGCGTGGGTGGCGGCGCGCTGGCGGCCCGCAGGTGGAGTCTGGACCACCGCCTTCACGCTCAAACCCACGCCAGCCCTACCGCTCGGCATCGGCACATTCGGGCGCACGCAGCGCGACGGCGGCGAACCAGCAACCTCGCTTGGCGGGCCACCTGCTGCACCAATTGCCGGTGCCGCCCGAGTGAGCCGCGTCGCCTGCACCACCTACGAAATCAATTCCGATGCTGCCGGGCCTACTTACGTCGTACGATTTACTGGGCATCGCCTGCAGTTCGACGAGGCCGCAAGCGGTTGGAGCCGCCCCCTTGCGAACGCCGTGCTGCATGTGTTGATGGTGTCTACGCCGTCCGGTTCAGCATCTCAGGTCGTGTCGGATTTGCCGGAGAGTCGCACCGCGCTGCCGCCCGACATGCACCTGAGCCTTCCGCCGCCACCGACGCCCGAGCTGGCAGCGCGA
>JANYHG010000113.1 GCA_025359165.1 Hyphomicrobiaceae bacterium | reverse complement strand
GTCGGCCATGGCAGCCATTTTTCCTACAACGTCGCCCGTAAGGCCATCGACGCCGGTATCGTTCCCGATACGCTCGGTGCCGACATGCATGGGTACAATACCAAAGTTCCGCCGCCGCCGGGAACACCGGGAGAGCATCCTGACGACGAGAACCATCCATTCGCCGGCCAGGCTCGCTTCAGCTTGACGCAAGCCATGAGTTCGATGATGGCGCTTGGCCTGACCCTCGAACAGGTCGTCCCGATGGTGACGTCTAATTGCGCAAAAATGATGCGTCTCGAAGGTGAAATCGGTGCACTGCGTCCTGGCATGATCGCAGATGTCAGTGTGCTGCACGTCGACCACGGCCGCTTCCGTCTGCAGGACAACGAAAAGACGGAGGTACGGGCCGACCGTTTGCTTCGTCCGGCCTTCTGCCTGCGCGCCGGCAAGCGTTACGAGTCCATCGCACCAATTCTTCCCCGCGCAGTTGCAGCGGCTTGAACATATCGCTCCGGGAGACGGCAATGAAACTCGACTGGAGTAAGCTGACGCAAGCTGACCGCGATGCGGCTTACGACAACAATCGTGCGGTGGCAGATAGTGCGGCGCTGATCGAACAGCGTAATGCCACATCGGCGGCGTTCCGTGGTGCCCATGCAGACCATTTGGATATTCCTTATGGTTCGACTAAGCGCGCGAGGTTCGACCTGTATCCTTCGGGTAATCCGGCTGCACCCTGTCTCGTGTTTATTCACGGTGGTTATTGGCAGCGAAACCGGCGTGAGGATTTCGCAGCTTTCGCCACGGGAGTAATGGCGCATGGCTGGTCCGTCGCGATGCCCGGCTACTCGCTTGCGCCAGAGGCGACGCTGACGGAGATCGTAGCCGAGATTAATCAGGCCTTGACTTGGCTTGCTTCGCACGGACCGAGGTACGGCATTGCAGGAGGTCCGATCGTCGTCGCTGGATGGTCGGCTGGCGCACACTTGGCGGTAACGGCGCTGGAACACCCGGTCGTTGCTGCGGGCGTCGCAATTTCCGGCGTGTTCAACCTGGCACCAATCCGCGACACGTACCTGAATGAAAAGCTGCAACTCTCCGATGAGGAGATTGTTCAGTTCTCGCCGTTGACCTTACCACCCGTAAACAAGCCGCTCATTCTCAGCTACGGGACAAGCGAGCTGTGGCCGTTGGTCGAGGACAGCCGGGATCTGCATGCGCGCCGCGAAGGGCGTGTACCAGGTTCGTTGGTGCCAATTCCAGATGCCAATCACTTTACGATTCTGCATCAGTTACAGTCCGCCGACAGCATGCTCGTAAGCCGTATCCTGCAAGTCGTTCGATAATTTGGACTGCGTTTGCTGATGCCGCACGATCGGCCCCAGTAGCGTACCCGCGCGGAATGCGCGCGTTGTCGACATATTGTCGGAGGCCGGTGCGGCAATCGTCGCGTTCGCGCAGATGTCGCCGTTGGCGTTCGAGCCATCGGGCGCGAATCCGCAATGCGGACGACCGCTCAATCCATGGAACAAAGATTATATCTGTGGGGGCTCGTCGTCGGGACCGGCGGTTGCGGTGGCTTCCGGTTGCGTCCCTCTTGCGCTCGGCTCGGACACCGCTGGGTCACTGCGCATCCCTGCTCATTGTTGTAGGATTACGGCGTGGAAGCGATCGGACTGCCGATCGTCGGGCCACCCGGCAGCGATCGGGCCCTGCTTGGGCTCGCCTGCGAGATCCAGGCTGTTTCAGACTGGCATCGGCGACTGCCACCTGCTCATGCCGGCTACGACCGTGGGTATCATGTGGTCGGAGCGACCTGATCGCCGTCACATTCGGAACACGCCGAATTTGGTCGGCTCGATTGCTGCGTTCAGGCACGCGGCAAATGCCAGGCCCAGGACCCGACGGGTTTCGCTGGGGGCGATGATGCCGTCGTCCCAGAGGCGGGCGCTCATGAAGTACGGGTGCCCCTCGCGCTCGAACAGATCCATCGTCGGCTGGCGGAAGGCGGCTTCCTCTTCGGCGCTCCAGGTCTTGCCCGAGGCTTCGATATTGTCGCGTTTTACGGTGGCCAACACCGACGACGCCTGCACGCCACCCATCAGTGAGCAGCGGGCGTTCGGCCACGAGAACAGGAACCGTGGAGAATAGGCGCGGCCGCACATGGCGTAGTTGCCAGCGCCGTAGCTGCCGCCGATCAGGACTGTGATCTTGGGCACGTTGGCCGACGCGACGGCCATCACCATTTTAGCGCCGTGGCGGGCGATACCACCAGCCTCGGCCTCGCGCCCGACCATGAAGCCGGTGATGTTCTGCAAGAACAGCAGCGGTATCTTGCGCTGACAGGCGAGTTCGATGAAGTGAGCTGCCTTCTGCGCGCTTTCCGACAACAGGATGCCGTTGTTGGCGAGGATGGCCACGGGAATACCTTCGATGTGAGCGAAGCCGGTCACGAGGGTGGTGCCGAAGTTGGCTTTGAATTCGTCGAACTCGGACGCATCGACCAGCCGTGCGATGATCTCGCGTGCGTCGTACTGGGTCATCAGCGACGCCGGCACGACGCCGTCGAGTTCGGTCGTATCGTAGGCGGGTGCGCGGGGTTCGCGCAATGTCACGTCCGGCGTGCGGGCGGCGCCGAGGTGGCTGACGATGTTGCGCGCGATATCGAGCGCGTGCCGGTCATGCAGCGCATAGTGATCGGCGACGCCGGAGAGGCGCGTGTGCACATCGGCACCGCCGAGATCTTCGGCTGACACTGTTTCGCCGGTCGCGGCTTTGACCAACGGTGGACCTGCCAGAAAAATGGTGCCCTGCTTGCGGACGATGATCGTCTCGTCGGACATGGCGGGCACATACGCGCCACCCGCCGTGCAACTGCCGAGGACCGCTGCGATCTGCGGGATGCCTTCGCCGCTCATGCGCGCCTGATTGTAAAAGATGCGGCCGAAATGCTGGGCATCGGGAAACACGTCGGCGTTGTGGGGCAGGTTGGCGCCGCCGCTATCGACCAGATAGATGCAGGGCAGCTTGTTGTTCAGCGCAATTTCCTGCGCGCGCAGATGCTTTTTGACGGTCATCGGATAGTAGGTGCCGCCTTTGATCGTGGCGTCGTTGCAGACGATCACGCACTCGCGGCCAGAGACGCGGCCGATGCCGGTGATGACGCCCGCGCCGTGGATCGCATCGTCGTACATGCCGTAAGCCGCGAGCTGCGACAGTTCGAGAAACGGCGAGCCCGGGTCGATCAGCGCCATGACGCGGTCGCGTGGTAGCAACTTTCCGCGGCCGACGTGCCGCGCGCGCGACTGCTCGTTGCCCCCCTGGGCCGTTTCGGCGCGCTTGGTCTGAAGGTCCGCAACCAATGCGCCCATGACGGCGGCGTTGCTTTTGAAGTCGGCACTGTCAGGCGAAATCGAAGATTTTATTCGGGGCATGGGTCGGGCTCTGAGGCAATGGAATGTCGATAGGGGCGTCGCTGCGCGAACAGGGCTGCCGCCCCAATCCCCGCTCGGGGGAAGGTATCCCCCGAACCCCCTCCTTTTTGCAAGCAATGCCTACGTCTGCAGCACCATTTGTGTTTGCGTCACCAGCGCAATCAGCTTGCCGTTTTCGCCGGTGATGCGGGTCTGCCAGACGTGGGTGCGCCGTCCGCGATGCACCGGCGTCGCTTCGCCCGTGACCGTCGTGCCGAGGGCGGCGGATCCCAAGAAATTGGTTTTGCTCTCGATGGTCGTCGTACCCGCACCGGCAGGAAGATTGAGCATGGTAGCCGCCGCACCCAGCGTGTCGGCGAAGGCCATGATCGCGCCGCCGTGCAGTATGTCGGGACGCGTACAGAGATCTTGCGTCACGAGCATTTGTGCAACCACTCGATCCTTGGTGGCACTGACGAAGTGCATGCCGATATGCTCGGCGAACGGTAATGCCAGGCTGTTGAGCAGGTCGAGTTCGGACATGGTCACCTCCATCGCACCAGGGCGTGCAGTGGCCATCACAGCATACGGCAGCGTCGTTGTCTTAATGCAGGCTGAACGCGCGCGGTTATGGTTGCAAATCACTCTTCGATCCATGGAATATATTGTTTTTAATCAGATACTTGCGACGGATTTTGCGATTTGTTGCCGTTTCTCTGGCGTCCCTGAAAACAACGGGTGCCGCACGACCCGTTGGAGTTTCATGGAGTTCGGGAGAAAACCCAACGGAGTAATCGCAATGAAACGCCAAATCTTGATGACTTGCCTGGGCGCTGCTGCACTCGTGGGCAGCGCGCTTTCCGCCTCGGCGGCGCCGCTTGCGCCAAATCTCAACTCTGCCGCCGGACCTGCAGCCACCGATCTGACGCCGATCAATTGGCGTGGGCACGGACGTGGATATGGTTGGGGGCCGAGATTCTTTGGTCCCGGCTTCGGATTTTATGCCGCCGGTCCGCGTTGCTGGTGGAGCCATCGCTGGCACCGTCGCGTCTGCCGCTAAAGTTCGGCGGGTCGATATCTTCGACTGAGTAGACCTATCCAGTTGCCCGGTGGCGTTCACGCTGCCGGGCAATGTCGTGTCAATGGCTGCGGCTGACGCAGAAGGCGACGACCCCGTCGAGCGCGCGTTTCGGCGTACTGTCGGGAAAAATTTCCAGCGCATCGGTAGCGATGGCACCGTAATGGCGTGCCCGCTCCAACGTCGCCTCGATCGCCTTGTGCCGTTTCATGAGGGCAACTGCGTGTTCCAGATCGCCGTCTTCGATCTGGCCGTCGGTGAGGGTGCGTTTCCAGAACATGCGTTCCTGCTCGTTGCCGCGCCGGAAGCAGAGAATGACGGGGAGCGTGATCTTGCCTTCGCGGAAGTCGTCGCCGGTCGATTTGCCGAGCCGCGCGCTGTCGCCGGAATAATCGAGCGCGTCGTCGACGAGTTGGAACGCAATGCCGAGGTTCTTGCCGTAAGACTTCAGCGCATTCTGTTCGTCGGCCGGGCGCTGAGCAATCGCCGCACCGACCTCCGACGCCGCCGAGAAAAGCGCTGCGGTTTTGGCGTTGATGATGGCGAGATATTCGTCTTCCGTCGTGGCGGTATTCTTGGCCGCGGCCAACTGCATGACTTCGCCCTCGGCGATGACGGCCGCAGCGTTGGAGAGAATTTTCAACGCCGGCATGGAGCCGACCTCGACCATCATGCGGAACGCTTGACCAAGCAAGAAATCGCCGACGAGAACGCTCGCCTGGTTCGACCATAGCAAACGTGCCGTCGGCTTGCCGCGACGCGTGCTGCTCTCGTCGACGACATCGTCGTGGAGCAACGTGGCCGTGTGCATGAATTCGACGGTACTGGCGAGGCGGACGTGTCCCTGTCCCTGATAGCCGACGAGCTTGGCTGCAGCGATGGTCAGCATCGGGCGCAGACGCTTGCCACCGCTGTCGATCAGGTGATGCGCCAACTGCGGGATGAGCGGCACGTCCGAGACGGCCTTGTCGAGGATGATGCGATTGACCGCTTCCATGTCGGCGGACACCAACGCGAGCATCGGCTCCAGCGTCTCGGCCGGGTCGCGGCCGCCGTCGATCTGGATAACAACTCCCATAATAGGTCCTGCGGGTTCGAGTTCGCGTCGGCGCGTCGGTTTACGCGGGCACTTCGGATAACTATGTGTAATCCTGCCACCGCCCTTGGTGCCACGATACAGTGCTCATTCCCGCCGGAAATAATGCCGCAGGGACGAATTGAAGGAGCTTCCAATGCGTCCTATCGTCGTTACGACCGATCCGGTTTTGCTGAGCTTTGCCAAAACGATCCTGGCCGATGCGCAGATCGAGGCCATCGAGTTGGATCGTCATACCAGCGCGATCGAGGGATCACTCGGCGTCTTGCCGAGGCGCCTTGTGGTCAGCAGCGCCGTATGGTCTGCAGCCCGTGATGCGCTCGTGGCAGCCGGGATTGGTGACGACGTCTACGTCGATGAAGTCGGCGGCGCAGCATCTTCGTGAGCTTTTATGCCTAGTCAGGACGTGCCAGAATCTGTCGACGACGAGACCACCGACGACCTCTTTCTCGGCGGCGCACTGACCATTCGCCAGCCCAGGACCGGGTATCGGGCGGGGCTGGATGCGGTGCTGCTCGCAGCCGCATGTCCAGTGGCTCCGGGCGTGTCGGCTCGGTGCCTCGACTGCGGTGCGGGCGCTGGTGTGGCGGGGTTGGCGCTGGCGCACAGGGTTGGCGGATCTGCTGTAACCCTCGTCGAGCGCAATGGCTGGCTCGCGGCGCTGGCCGCTCACAATTGCGTGATCAACGAGCTGACGCAACGGGTCCACGTCGTCACCGCCGACGTGACGCTGCCGCTGGCGACGCTGGCTGTGTTGGCGAGCGCCGCCGGTAGCTACGATCATGTCATCGCCAATCCGCCGTATTTTGCGCACGGAACGGGGACGCGTGCGCCAGATCCGCGGAAGGATGCTTCGCACGCGATGGCGGTCGATGCCTTCGATGGGTGGGCGCGGTTCGCCGCGGCGATGCTACGTCCGGGCGGCAGCTACACGATTATCCAGCGGCCAGCGGCGGTGCCAGAAATTTTGCGCGCATTGGAGCGCCGCTTCGGAAAGATAAAGGTATTGCCGATATATTCGCGGGACACACTGCCTGCGTCGCGCGTGTTGATCAGTGCGATCAAAGGCAGCCGCGCAGAGCTGCAGATTTTGCCAGGACGGACGCTGCACCAGCTTGGCAGCCATCGCTTCAAGCCGGACTTCGACGCGATTCTCCGTGGCGGCACCGGACTGACATTTTGAGTTGCCAGTCCATTATTGCTGCACTCCGTTATTGCTGCACTCCGTTATTGCTGCACGGGAGCCGAGGGGGTGCGCGTTTCGGCACGCTTTCTGGGCGGTTGTTCGGGACGCTGGGCATCACGTGTGCGCTTGGTCGGCGCTGCCGCCTTGACCTGAACAGGTAATCCCGCCGTCAGCTTCTTCTGAGTCTTCTCGGCATCCTCAGCCTCTGGCTTGAGCTGCAAAGACTGGTTCCACTGGAATACCGCTTCACGCTCCCGGCCAACGCGCCACAAGCCGTCGCCATAGTGATCGTTCAAAACGGGATCGTCCGGGCGAAGTTCGACGGCCCGTTCCAGCCAGCGAACCGCCTCTTTGAAATTGCCCATGCGGAAGTGCGCCCAGCCGAGACTGTCGACGATATATCCGTCCTCGGGTTTAAGCTTCACCGCCTTCTCGATCAGCTGCAAACCGGTTTTCAAATTCTTGTTCTGATCGACCCAGGAATAGCCAAGGTAGTTCAATACAGTGGGTTCGTCTGGATTGAGCTTCAGCGCCGTCTGCAGATCGGCTTCGGCCTGCGGCCATTTGTGCACCCGTTCGTAGGACGTGCCGCGCGAGTAATAGTAGTTCCAGTGCTGCGCCTCGGGCTTCTTGATGATGGAAATGGCGCGCGAGTAGTATGTGATCGCCTCGTCCCAACGCTTCTGTCCACGCATGATCACGCCGAGCGCATTGAGCGGCTTCAGGTCGGCGGGTTCGCGATCGCTGACCTGATCGAGCAGCGCCTTTGCCTCGTCGACACGTTCCAACGAATTCAGATCGAAAGCTTTGCGAATATCGATGGCAGACTCGAGTGGCGTGCCGGGGGCGATCTGCTCGTACACTTCGATGGCACGTGCGTAGTTTTTAGTGCTTTCATAGACGTTCGCCAGAGCGGCCAGAGCGAACGGAAACCGTGGCTCAAGAAATAAAGAATACTGCAGAAACACGGCACCCGGACCGACGCCGCCTTCACCCGCCAGCGCTTCACCCAAGCCAAACAACGCTTCCGACAAACCCTGCGACGCGGTGGTCACGAGCAGCGGTGTTTTTTCGCCGGCCGCCAATTGCTTTTGCAATGCGACGGCAGACGGGTGGCCGTCGCCGCGAATTTTCTCGAAATAGGACTGCATGACTTTTTGTGCAGCCTTGATCTCCCCGACATTTGCCAGGCTTTGTGCGCTTGCGAGTGTCGTACGCAACGACCGCTGGTCGCTGGCGGCAAGTTTGTCGAACGTGGCGCGTGCCTCGACCTTGCGACTACCGACATCGGCGATCAGCGCGCGATGATAGCGTACCATCGCCAGCGCCCAATCGGGCTGCTTGGTGGTATCGAGGAGATCGAGAGCGTCTTTCGTACGGCCTTCCGCCTGTCGCAGCCAGGAACGCGCGAGCAGGGCAGTCAACTCGCCGATGGGATTGACGGACGACGCCTTGAAGTGCTCGTCCGCCTCGACGAATTTGCCGCGTTTGAAATCGCTCAAGCCGAGAAAAAACCTGGACATCCGATGTTCGGATTTCAGTTTCTGCAGTTCGAGGGCGAGCGCTTCTGCGCGCGGCCAATTGCCTTCCGTCGCTTCCATGTCGAAGGTCTGCGCGATCAGCGCTTCGTTCTCAGCGTCTTTCGCGAGAGCCATGCTGTAATAACTTGCGGCAGCCTGCGTGTCGCTCAAGCCGCGCGCCAGCCGTCCGGCAAGATAGCCACCGAGCTGACTACTCGCGGCCGGGGGCGCGTCGCTCATGCCTGTCGCGGCGTGCAAAGGTTTGGATATCGATCCGCACAACAGGATGCTTAGCGCTGCGACCGATGTGCGGGCGGCGGTTTGCACGGGGCCGGCGATCTTGGAGGGAAGGCGAAACATGCGACCTCGGGAACGGTTGGAACGCGGGCAAATGCGGCTGATTCTTATTCTGGCAAGAGGTTAGCAAAGAACCTCGCCGAACGCGATGTCAAAGACTGCTGTCGAGATCGCCGAGTTTTGAACAACGCGCTCAATTTATCAGCGGTCCAAATAGGGAAACTGGCATGTAAACCCCCGCCTTGGTGGTAGCGCACCATCGAACACCCGTGACATCGCGGCCATCGGTGCACACCCGAGCATACGATCCTGCACTATCTGCATAGTAGGCCCGAATTGCGGCTGCAATCTCACGACTTTTCGAGGCGAACGGGCGCGTCACGGGTCGCTCGGCCTATGTCGGGGCGGGCGAGAGTGCGCGAGATCGGCAAACGAGACAGATCTTACGCAAAAATTAAGCAGTTGGGGGCAGGTTAGGTCGACGTGAGGGTAGGTGCGTTCAGCGCCCAACGAGACGAGTGAGTTTGTCATGACCTTGATTCAGCGCACCGCAATCTACCGTGCTCGGGCTCTGATGGTTACGGCACTCGTTTCAGGCAACCTGCTGGCGGGCTGCGCTTCGCGGAGCGACTTGCCCTATCATGTCATTCACAACCCGGCTCGCGACCGTCCGCGAGGAATTTTTGTGGATCCCGTGGGCAAAGGTTATCCCGCCCTGGTGCAGCGTACCAACCAATCGAGCGAGCCGTTGCCGAACATTCGCCGGCCTGTCTACGGTGGGCCGGGTCCGAGCACGCCCCCAGCCGAAGTGCCGGTGCCGCCTGCTATTAAAAATCCAGCGTCGCTCGATGCGCCAAACCCCGCAGGACCTGCCAAGCCGAAACAAACCACGCTGAGACCGGCGCGCGATCGCGCCGTCCGTGTCGACGCGGTGTCTTCGAGCAGCGATCCGGGACAGGCGTCTATCGTTACGCCACTGCCGCCAACCGCAATCCTGTCCGCGCCGTCTACGCAAACGTCAGTACGGATGCCAAAATCGGAAGCAGTCGTAACATCGGACGCCATCGAGGCTCGGGCATCGACACAGCTGCGTCGCTGACGTGACGCAAATGACGACCGCTGTTACATACCGGGGTAATTTGGCCCGCCGCTTCCTTCCGGCACTGTCCAGGTGATGTTCTGGTTGGGGTCTTTGATGTCGCAAGTTTTACAGTGTACGCAGTTTTGAGCGTTGATCTGTAGTCGTTTTTTGTTGGCGCCGTCGTCGACCCATTCGTAGACGCCTGCCGGGCAATAGCGGTTCGACGGGCCGGCGAAGACACCGAGTTCGCTGCGCACTTCCAGTGCCATATCCCCGACTTTGAGATGCGGGGGCTGATCTTCCTCGTGGTTCGTCGCCGAAAAGGCGACGTTGGTCAGCTTGTCGAAGGTCAGAATGCCGTCTGGCTTCGCATAGGCGATCGGCGCAAACTCTGCCGCCGGTCTGGTCGCGGCGTAATCGGGTTTGCCATGTTTGAGCGTGAAGCCCAATCCGCGCCCCGGAATGATCGTATTGAGCCACATGTCGAGCCCGCCGAGCGGAATGCCGAGGCCGGTGCCGAAGCGCGACCAGAACGGTTTGGCATTGCGCACGCGCTTGAGATCGGTGGCGATGGGACCGGACCGTACCGCAGTCTCGTAATCTTCCAGTCGGTCGTAGGCGCGCCCGGCCGCGAGTGCGTCGACGAGCGCATCCGCCGCGTGAATGCCCGAAAGGATGGCGTTATGACTGCCCTTGATGCGCGGCACGTTGACGAAGCCGGCTGAACAGCCGACCAGCGCGCCACCCGGGAATACCAGCTTCGGGATCGACTGCCACCCGCCCTCGGTGATGGCCCGCGCGCCGTAAGCGATACGTTTTCCGCCTTCGAGGGTCGGTCGCACCAGGTCGTTGGTTTTGAAGCGCTGGAATTCGTCGTAGGGCGAGAGGTATGGGTTCTCGTAGTTGAGATGGACGACGAAGCCGACCGACACGAGGTTGGTTCCGTAGTGATACAGAAACGAGCCGCCACCGGTTTTATTATCCAGCGGCCATCCGAACGTGTGCTGGGTCAAGCCGGGTTTGTGGTTCTCGGGTTTGACTTCCCAAAGCTCCTTGATGCCGATGCCGAATTTCTGCGGTTGGCAATTCGCGTCGAGTTCGTATTTTTTGATCAGCTGCTTGGCCAGCGAGCCGCGTACGCCCTCGCCGATGATCGTGTATTTACCGCGCAGTTCCATGCCGCGAGTGAAATTGCCGGTCGGTTTGCCGTCTTTGCCAATGCCCATATCGCCGGTGGCGACGCCGACAACCGCACCCTTGTCGTCGTAAAGAACTTCAGCGGCGGCAAAGCCTGGATAGATTTCCACGCCAAGTTCGGCGGCCTGCTCGCCGAGCCATCTGCAGACGGCTCCGAGGCTACCGACGTAGTTGCCGTGATTGTTCATCAGCGGGGGCAGTGCGAAATTCGGTAACCGGATTTTGCCTGCGGGGCCCAAATAATAGAACCTGTCATCGGTGACTTTGGTGTCGAGCGGGCAACCCTTGGTTCGCCAATCTGGGATCAGCATGTCGAGCCCGATCGGATCGATGACCGCGCCGGATAGAATATGCGCGCCGACTTCAGAACCCTTTTCGAGCACGACGACGGAGACTTCCTGTCCCTTGGCGAGGGCCTGCTGTTTCAGGCGGATGGCGGTCGCGAGGCCTGCCGGACCTGCGCCGACGATGACGACGTCGAATTCCATCGCCTCGCGTGCCGGCAATTGCTCTCCGGAGTCTGCCATGATCCCTCACTCGATCGTTGAAAAGGTGCACCGCTCGATATGGCTGGTTCGCCACAAACGTCAAGGTTCAAGATGGATCACGACAGGATCGAGGATGGCGGCGCGTTACGCGACAGGTCGCGGCGACCGGACGCAGGTGCCATCTATTGGCGAACGCTGGCCTTTTCGGAGTAGGCGGTCTGCGATGATTGCGATACCGCCGACAACACCGCCGCACTCGCGAAGCTGACGACGATCAACGCGCCGATACCCAAGAGAAATGCTTTCATCGTCCCGTCCCCGTTGCGTTGGTCGGCGCTTTATCCGTCAGCGCCTTTTCCGAAGTCATTTTATCCGATGTCATATTGTCCGTCGGAGGTGCGAGCGTCGCCAATTTGAGGTAAGCGATCAGCGCGTCACGTTGCGCTTTGTCGGTCATCTGCTGCAAGGGCATTTTCGAGCCCGGGGTCAAAACTTCAGGCCCTACCTCGAACAGCTTCGACACCGTTTCTTCCGTCCAGACCAAGCTCATCTGCCGCAGCGGTTCGGAGAACGGATAGCCTGCCAGCGTCGCGATACGGCGTCCGAAAAGCCGATGCAAAGATGGGCCTGCGCGATTTCCGCCGTCGGGCGTTAGCGTATGGCAGACGCTGCACTTGCGCGCAAACTGCTGTTCGCCCTGCGCGAGTTCGTCGTTGGATGCGGCTTTGAGCTGGAACCGGCGCTGCTCTGGTGAATGATCCGGGCCTACGGATGTTTGCGGTGTGAAGCGCCAGAGTGTGACGAAGTCGTCGAGGCCGCCATAATAGAGGGCCTGACCGTCGGCGGCGAACGCCAGGGCCCACACCGGGCCGAAGGGGTTCTTGTAGTCAGCGATCACGGCTCCATCGTCGGCGCGCATGACGCGGATGACGCCGTCGCCGGCGGCGGTCGCGACAAGACCGGGTTTCGCCAGCGCCGCGACGGCCAGCACAGGCCGGGCGTGGGCCGGCAACTCGGATACGATCGCGCCTGTCGTGCTGTCGATGATTGCGACGCTGCCGTTCACGGCTCCGAACAGCAGGCGATCGGTTCCCGGCATGCGTTCCAGCACGTTGATGCCCCAGCCATGGCTGAGGATGGCGCGGTCGAGAATGCCGGTCGCCGCGTCGAATGCGCGAATGTGACCGTCGGCGCTGGCGGTGAAGACACGGGTGCCGTCTTGCGCAAACGCCACTGCGTTGACAGGGCCGGTGTGGCCTTCGAGGAGCGGGCCGGGTCGCAATCTGGCGAGATCCCAGAGGCGGGCGGTGCGGTCCCAACTCGCGGATGCGGCGGTTGTGCCGTCTGGCGATACGGCAAGACCCACGATCTTGCCTGTGTGGCCGGTAAATACGTGACGCTTCTCGCCCTTGGGCAACGACCACACCGTGACGGCAAAATCGTCGCCAGCGGCGAGTGCGGTGATTTCGTCCGAAGGTGTCGCTCTCGTCGCAGACGCAACGGCGTTGGTGGCGCCGCCGAACGCGACCGCATTCACAGCGCCTTTGTGATCGTCCATGCGACGCGAGCGGATGGTGCCGGCCTCGTCCCACCACGCGGTCATGGCGTAGTCGAAGGCACCGGTGAGGATGCGACCCGTTGCGGGATCGATGCGTATGGTTTTGACGGGGCCGCCGTGGCCGACGAGATTGCCGGCTTGCACCCGGCGTTCGGCGGTGGATGGGCGGGCGTTCGTCTGTGCGTCAGCAGGCACTGTCGCAGCGATGGTAACGACGCACATTGTCAACGCCACTAGGAGGCGAGGTTTTGCGACAGCGGGCCACGGCGCTGAAGGGTAAGCCGCAAGGCCTGCGGCAATGGAACGTGCGCGATGCCGGGCCATGACGTCGAACCTTGTCGAACTTGGCTCGATGCCGGGTTACTCCGCTGGCTGCAGGCCGTTACTGCCGGGCGCAGTTTTTGTAGTCCCGGCGTCGCGCTTGGCTATAGCGCGCTCCGCCCAGAGCGAGTGATGCTCCTTGGCCCAGTTCTCGTCGACGCGACCCGTCGCCATGGCGTCAAAGGCACCCTCCATGCCGAGCGTACCGATGTAGATGTGCGCAAAGATCACGCACACGAGCACAAGGGCCATGATCGAGTGCCAAGCGCTGGCAAACTGCATTTCTTGAATGGTGGAGACCGTGGCGGGCACTCCGAAGCCCAAGCCGCCGAGGACGCCGAATGTCTTTGCGAACAGCGCGAACTGGAACGGGAACATCAGTTCAATGCCGCTGAGGCTGATCGACAAGCCCGCCAACATGATCGTCCAGAACAGAATTTTCTGGCCCGCATTGAATTTCCAGGCCGGAGGATGCGAGCCCTTCATGAACATACCGCCGCCCTTCAGCAGCCAGACGACATCGCGTGGACCGGGAATGTTGTCTTTGATCCACAGCACGAACGACAAGGCCAAGCCCAGCATGAAGGCGAACGCGACGTAATTGTGCAGTGTCTTGCCGGTGGCGGACAGGGCAGCGAACGTTTCCTTGCCAATGACAGGGAGGAGCACGCTGCGGCCATAGAGCGTGTTGAGGCCGGTCAAGCCGAGGATGATGAAAGAAACAGCCATCAGCCAGTGCGCCATGCGATCGAGTTCGCCGAACCGCTCGATGGTGCGTCCGGCCCAGCCGTGATCGAGGCGGATGCGGCCGCGAATAAAATAGAATGCCGCCAGCAAAACCAACATGCCGATCATGCCGTAGGCGCCGTAGCGTGGCAGCGGGCCATTACGGAATTCGCGCCATGCTTCGCCGCTGGATTGCACGAGCACGCCGGCCTTCTTGTCGGGGATCGACACGGTGCCTTCGACCCCGCCGCGCACCTGTTTCCAGAACTGTGCATCTTCGTTGACGGGGCCTCCGGCACCAGGGGCACCCGGCGTCGCGTTCGTGACGGCGTTGGCCGGCGGCCGGACGGATGATTGCGCCAAGCTGGTGGTGATGCCGAGCAGCACGAGCAAGGTTGCAGTTAGGAGAGTTCTGATCATCGAGGCCACCGCACGTCCGCATTTTTAATTCGTCACCCCGGTTCAGGCCGCGACTTACGAGGGTCGCGGCGTGAACCGGCTATGCGATTTTTCAGACATCGCTATCGATGCTGCAGCAAGCGACGTCATCAACCGCTTTGGCCGGGGTAGGCTTTGCCCCAGCCCCAAGCACCCGAACCAAAACCTCGGGTCACGACGCGTTCGCGGTAGATGGTCGAGACCACGTCGCCGTCACCGGCGAGCAGAGCCTTGGTCGAGCACATTTCCGCGCAGAGCGGAAGTTTGCCTTCCGCAAGGCGATTGCGACCGTACTTCTTGAACTGCACTTCGGCGTCCTTTTCAGGACCGCCCGCGCAGAACGTGCACTTGTCCATCTTGCCACGGCTGCCGAAGTTGGTGGCCTGCGGGTATTGCGGCGCACCAAACGGACAGGCGTAGAAGCAATAGCCGCAACCGATGCACAGATCCTTGTTGTGCAGAACGACGCCCTGCTCGGTCTGATAGAAGCAATCGACCGGGCAGACAGCCATGCACGGCGCATCCGAACAATGCATGCATGCCACCGAGATCGAGCGCTCGCCGGGTTTGCCGTCGTTGATCGTGACGACGCGACGGCGGTTGATGCCCCACGGCACTTCGTTTTCGTTCTTGCAGGCGGTGACGCAGGCGTTGCACTCGATGCAGCGCTCGGCGTCGCAGAGGAATTTCATTCGTGCCATGGATGTCACTCCTCCCTTAAGCCAGCGTGATCTTGCACAGCGTGGTCTTGGTTTCTTGCATTTGCGTCACGCTGTCGTAGCCGTAGGTCTGGGCTACGTTCGTCGACTCTCCGAGCACGTACGGATCCGTGCCTGCGGGATATTTGTCGCGCAAGTCCTTGCCCTGGAAATGGCCGCCGAAATGGAACGGCATGAACGCCACGCCTTTGCCGACGCGCTCGGTCACCTGTGCCTGAACTTTGACCTTGCCCTTTTCGGGACCCTCGACCCAGACAAGCTGGCCGTCCTTGATGCCGCGATCATTGGCGTCTGACGGGTTGATCTCGACGAACATTGTCTGTTGCAACTCGGCGAGCCACGGGTTGGAGCGGGTCTCGTCGCCGCCGCCTTCGTATTCCACGAGGCGACCGGAGGTGAGCACGATCGGGTAGTCCTTGGGCACGTTGTTGGCGATCGCCGCGTTCTGGATCTTCGCGTAGAGCACGGGCAAGCGCATCAGCTTGCGATCGGTGTGGGTCGGGTATTTCGCCACCAGTTCGGCCGAGGGCGAATAAAGTGGTTCGCGATGCATCGGCACGCCGTCGGGGAAGTTCCAGACTACGGCGCGGGCGCGACCGTTCCCGAACGGCGCAAGGCCGTGCAGAATGGCGACGCGCTGAATGCCGCCCGAGAGATCGTTGGTCCAGGCGACGGCGTCGATGGCGTTGCCGCCGACTTTGGTGATCGACTCCAACTCTGCCGCCGTCAGATCCTTGTCCCAGCCGAGCTTTTTCAGCATGCCCATCGTGACGGGGGGATGGCCGTCCTTGAGTTCGTTGCCGACGGGGTAGCTGTTGGTTGCGAGCAGGGTATCCTTGGCGGGATCACCCTTCGCCCACTTGTCGTTGTCGACGCCCTTGACGGTGACGCCCCAGTTGACGCGGAAGTTGAGCCCGCCTTCGGACACCGGCTTCGAGGTATCGTACAGGTTGGCGGTGCCGGGATGGCCGACCTTGCCGTTGCCCATCTTCATGTCAGCCGTGCCCCAGCAGGGCCAAGGCAGCCCATAGGTGTCGCCGTCGCACGGACCGCCGTTGGCCTTCAGCGTCACCCGATCGAAGGTGTGCTGGTTGGCCATGTGCTTCTTCATGCGCTCGGGGGACTGGCCGGTGTAGCCGATGCTCCACATGCCGCGATTGAATTCGCGGGTCACATCTTCGACGACGGGTTCGTCTTTCTCGACCTTGATGTTCTTGAACATCGCGTCGGCGAAGCCGAACTTTTTCGCGAATTTATACATGATGGTGTGATCGGGCAGCGCTTCGAAGAACGTGAAGATCTTTTCGCGCCACTGCAGTGAGCGGTTCGATGCCGTGACCGAGCCGGACGTTTCGAGCTGCGTCGCGGCCGGCAACAGATACACGTTGTCGGTGCGGTCGTGCATGATTGCCGACACGGTCGGGTACGGATCGACGATGACGAGCATTTCCAGCTTTTCGAACGCCTTCTTCATCTCCGGCCCGCGCGTCTGCGAGTTGGGCGCATGGCCCCAGAACACCATCGCCTTGATGTTGTCGGGCTGATCGATGTTGGCTTTGTCTTCCATCACGCCGTCGATCCAACGGCTGACGGGCATACCCGCCGATTCCATCAGCTTCTTGTCTTTGAAGTTTTTGGCGACGTCGTCGTAAGGAAGATCCCAGACGCGGGCCCAATGACGCCACGCGGCTTCGACCAGGCCGTAGTAGCCGGGCAGGCTGTCGCAGGTGACGCCGAGATCGGTTGCGCCTTGAACGTTGTCGTGGCCGCGGAAGATGTTGGTGCCGCCACCGGCGACGCCCATGTTTCCGAGCACGAGCTGCATGATGCAGTAGGCGCGTACGTTGGCGTTACCGACGGTATGCTGCGTGCCACCCATGCACCAGATCACGGTGCCGGGCTTGTGGGTGTGGAGCGTTTTGGCGACGCGATAGAGCTGCGCGCCCGGAACGCCGGTGACTTTCTCGACTTCTTCCGGCGTCCATTTCTTCACTTCGTCGCGGACGAAGTCCATGCCCCAGACGCGGTCGTCGACGAACTTCTTGTCTTCCCATCCATTCTCGAACAGATGCCAGACGATGCCCCAGATCAGGGCGATGTCGGTGCCGGGGCGCATACGCACGTATTCGGTGGCGTGGGCGGCGGTGCGTGTGAAGCGCGGATCGCAGACGATCATCGGCGCATTGTTCTGTTCCTTGGCTTTCAGCAGATGCTGCAGGGAAACAGGATGCGCCTCGGCGGGATTGCCGCCGATAATGAAGATGGCCTTCGAATTCATGATGTCGTTGTACGAGTTGGTCATGGCGCCGTAGCCCCATGTGTTGGCAACGCCGGCAACCGTGGTCGAGTGGCAGATGCGCGCCTGATGATCGACGTTGTTGGTCCCCCACATGGAGGCGAATTTACGGAAAAGATAGCACTGCTCGTTGGAGTGCTTGGCGGAGCCGAGCCAATAGACGGAGTCCGGACCTGATTTTTCCTTGATGGCGAGCAGCTTCGTGCCGACTTCCTCGATCGCCTGATCCCAGCTGATCCGCTCCCACTTACCACCCACCATTTTCATGGGGTATTTGAGGCGACGTTCGCCGTGGGCATGCTCGCGGATCGCGGCACCCTTGGCGCAGTGGGCACCGAGGTTGAAGGGGCTGTCGAAGCTCGGCTGCTGACGCGTCCATACGCCATTCTCGACTTCAGCCGTCACGGTGCAGCCGACGGAGCAATGCGTGCAGACCGATTTTTTGATCTCGATCTTGGCGGCACCGGCAGCAGCGCCCGCCGCCTCGGCTTTCTCGACGCGCCCGACACCGAAGGCCGCAACCGCCGAGACGCCACCGACGGCGAGACCGGACGTGCGCAGAAACCCGCGCCGATCGACGGTGTTCGGCGTGGCAGTGGGGACGACAGCCGCACCGCGTGCCGCCTTGACGTGACCGCCTGAATTTTGGCCACCTGTTTTTTTCTTGAGCATTGCGCACTCCCTGAAAGTCTTGGCCATTAATCTGGCGCGTATTCTTGATCTGGCGCGTCATCGTGGCGAGCGGCTACACGTGGCGACGTGAACCGGCCGGCGAGCGTTTCGGCTTCAGCGTGCGCTGTCGTAGTAGCGGCGGATGTGGTCGGTCTCACGATAGCCGGCTTCCGACGTCGTGGTTTCCGCAGGTTTGGCGACGACGGTCGCTGCGCCGAGAACTGTGGCGCTGCCCGTGACGACGCCCGCGCCGGCAAATTTCAGGAAACCACGGCGATCAGCCACGGCAGCCGCGGGATCGTCTTTGAGCACGTTTGCTTTGAAGTCACGCATGCGTCGTCTCCATGTGGGCCGACGAGGGCCCATGATCAGCGGTCGAATTGTCAGGAAAATAGGTCAACAAAGGAAAGTAAAAGGAAGTCTGAAATCACAAACTTCTATCGGCAGGCGCTATTCAAAACTCTACGATCTCAAGGTTCCATCGCGAACGCGTCGGTCTCCAAACTCAAAAACGCGCGTCCCAGCGATCCGGCGGCGGCGTAGAAAGAAGAATGCGCAACGCGTTCGAGATCCTGGAAAAAGATCGGTGCCCACGCGGCGATGTGTTGGGTGAAGAACTGCTTCTGGTCGTGCAGGCACAGCGGCGCGCCGAAACGGCCGTCGATCAGGCCGGCCATCGTATCCAGCACGGCAGCGATGTGGTCTTCCGGATCGGGATTATCGGCGGCTTGTCGAACGCCCAACCGGGCCATGTCTTGGCGGAGCTTCGCGAGCGGTTTTTCCTGTAGAAAGCCAGTCAGATAATAGGAGCCGTAGGGCACCAGTTCGCCGCGGCCGAGCCCGACGAAAAGCGTGTGATATTCGGTGGCGAGCGCGGCAGGGTCGGAGAGGCGCGCGGCTACGGCCAGTGTTGCGACCGCTTTGCCGAAAGGGCTGTCGCCAGCTTGAAGGCTGGCGCACGCAGCGAGGAGGGCCGAGGATGGCGGTGCCGACAGGACAACGGCGAGCATGCGATAGAAAGAGGCGCGCAGTTCGTCTTCTTCAGACAAGCTGCTCTCAATGCTCGACACGCTTGCGCGATCTGTCTCGATCAGCGTCACGTCGATCTTGCCCGCCCTGCTATCCTGCCCGTACTGGCTCGTACGATCCACAGCCGATCTGCCGGATTATAAACTCAGGCTTAGACCGACTGCGGTTCCGCCTTATCTGTGCCATGATAGACGGTGCGCCGACAAGGCGTCGGCGACCACAATCTCGTGTATCCGCACATGTGGCTTCGCATGTGCGAGACGAAATTAGATTTACTCGGCTGCGGCTTTCGCTTTGGCAGGTGCGGCTTTCTTTTTCGCGGGGGCCTTCTTGGCGGCGACTTTCTTCGCGGCCGGTCGGACGCTGTCGCCATCATCCGGTTTTTTCACAGGCACTTTCTTGCCGCCCTTCTTGGCTTTCGGCCCGCCGCCCTTGGCGATGCGCTCGTCGAGCAGGCGCATGGCCTCCTCCATGGTCAGCTTGGCAGGCTCTATCCCTTTCGTGACGGTGGCATTGACGCCGTTGTGGCTGACGTAGGCACCGTATTTGCCTTCGAGCACTTCGACGTTGCCGCCGGCCGCCGGATGCTCGCCCAAAGACGCGAGGACGGTCGGTTTGGCGCGCTGGAAGCGGCCCTTGCCGCCGCCTGCACGCTTTTCGGCTAGCACGGTCACAGCGCGGTTGATGCCGATGTCGAATACTTCTTCGATGCTCTCGACGCTGGCGTACGTTCCGTCGTGTTTGACATAGGGCCCGAAGCGGCCGAGCGCCGCCGTGATCGGCGTCTTGGTTTCGGGATGGTCGCCGATCAGGCGGGGTAAATTGAGCAGCTTCAACGCGCGTTCCAGATCCATCGACGCCGGCTCCCAGCCGCGTGGCAGCGACGACCGCTTAGGCTGGATCATTTTCGGTTTCGGCGGCTTCTTGGCTTTGGATTTGGCTTTGGGCTCATCTTGTTCGGGCGCGACTTCGGCTTCGCCCAACTGCACGTATGCGCCGAAGCGGCCGTTGCGCAACGTCACTTCCTTGCCGCTGTCGGGATCTACGCCCAAAACGGTGCCGTCGAGTGCGGCGGCCTCGCCCGCTTCACCGGTTTGCGCGAGCTGGCGGGTGAAATTGCAGTCGGGGTAACGGCCGCAGCCGATGAACGCGCCGTTCTTGGGAGAGATCTTGAGGCTGAGTTGACCCTGGCCGCACTTCGGGCAGAGCCGGGGATTGCCGCCGTCCGCCTTGGCGGGAAAGATGTGCGGCCCGAGCAGGTCGTTCAGCGCATCGAGAACCTGCGTGATGCGCAGTTCCTTGATCTCCTCGACCGAACCGATGAAGTCGCGCCAGAAGTCGCGCAGTACGTTCTTCCACTTCAGCGTGCCGTCGGAGATGAGGTCGAGTTTCTCTTCCAGATCGGCCGTGAAATCGTATTCGACATAGCGCTTGAAGAAGCTTTCGAGAAACGCGGTGACGAGGCGTCCTTTATCCTCGGGGACAAGCTGCTTCTTATCCATGCGCATGTAGTCGCGTTCGATCAGCACCGCCATCGTCGAGGTGTAGGTCGACGGACGCCCGATGCCGAGCTCTTCCATGCGCTTGATCAGGCTGCCTTCCTGGAAGCGGGGGGGCGGTTGGGTGAAATGCTGATCGGCGTCGATCTGCTTTGGTGCCAGCTTGTCGGCGACGGCCAGCGGGGGGAGACGGCGGCTGTCGTCGGCATCGTCTTCGGCGTCGTCCTTGCCTTTGTCGATGACGCGCACGCGGGCATCGCGGCCTTCTTCATAGACCCGGAGGAAGCCATCGAATGCAATGACCGAACCGTTGGCGCGAAAGCCGTAAGCCTTGCCGTCGCGGCCTTTGACCTCGATTTCGGCCGCCGTCTGCTCGAGTTCGGCGGAGGCCATCTGGCTGGCGATGGTACGTTTCCAGATCAGATCGTAGAGGGCGAGCTGATCCTTGTCCAAAGCGCGCTTCAGGCTGTCCGGCGTGCGTGTTGGATCGGTCGGACGAATGGCTTCGTGGGCTTCCTGCGCGTTCTTGGCCTTGGTTTTATATTCACGGGCGAAGGGCGTGTATTTATCACCGTACTCGGCGCGGATCAGATCGCGGATGTGGACCACGGCCTCCGGCACGATGTCGACGCCGTCGGTACGCATGTAAGTGATGAGGCCGGTTGTTTCGCCCCCGATATCGATGCCTTCATAGAGGCGCTGGGCGATGTTCATGGTCTGCTTGGACGAAAATCCGAGCTTGCGCGAGGCATCCATCTGCAGCGTCGAGGTCATGAACGGCGCGTAGGGATTGCGCTTGGCGGCCTTCTTGTCGACGGACGCAATACGGAATTCGCCGCCCTCGACAGCGGTTTTGATCGCGGTCGCGGAGGCTTCGTCCTTGATGTCGAGCTTGGCCAGACGCTTGCCGGCGACCGCCGTCAGCCGTGCGCGTACATCCTCGTTCCTGGCGGTTTTGAGGAGTGCTTCGATACTCCAGTACTCGTCGGTCTTGAAGGCTTCGATCTCGGCTTCGCGGTCGCAGATCAGCCGCAGCGCCACCGACTGCACGCGGCCGGCCGAACGCGCTCCCGGCAGCTTGCGCCAAAGCACGGGCGACAACGTAAAGCCGACCAGATAATCGAGCGCGCGCCGTGCGAGATAGGCGTCGACGAGCGGCCCGTCGATCTGGCGCGGATTGGCGATCGCCTCCATCACGGCCTGCTTGGTGATGGCGTTGAATGTGACGCGTTCGACCGGCATGCCGGCCTTGATCGCTTTGCGTTGACTTAGCACTTCAAGCAGATGCCAGGAAATTGCTTCACCCTCGCGATCAGGGTCGGTCGCGAGAATGAGCTTGCTGGCTTTTTTGACCGCGTCGGTGATCTCTTTCATCACCTTGCGCGAGCGATCGTCGTCCTGCGACCAGTGCATCGCGAAGTCGTTGTCGGGCTCGACGGAGCCATCTTTCGACGGCAGATCGCGGACATGGCCGTAGGAGGCGATGACGTGGTAGCCGTCGCCCAGATATTTGTTGATTGTCTTGGCTTTAGCCGCCGACTCCACGATCAAAACATTCATGTCGAGCCATTCGTGCCGGATCCACTGCGACGAAGCGGCGGGCCTGCGCGTCCTTGTGTTGATGGGCACCGATGCGATGGCCGCCTCGTGTTAACCAAGGCAACTCCAGCATGGCGCAGTCGGGAAATTGGGCGGACCATGGTTGAAGCCGCGTTCCCTGTCAAATTGACGGCGAACGGCGTCATGCAACAAATGCAGATCAGCATTGCGGTTGTTTTATGTATAAATGCAATTCTTAGTTGCAACAAACAGATCTTCGCGTTAAGGATGGTCACGGACCGAATGTGAAAAGCGCCGGGGAGCGAAAATGCAAGATAGTGGTCGCGCTAATGTTTCCACCTTAGGTTTTAATTGCGGTTCAAGCAATCCCGGCGGCGTCGGAAATATCTCTGATCGTGATCTGTTGAATTACATGGCGGACATGGTGCTAGAGCTCGAGGAGCTGGCGGTATTGAAGCGCATGGAAGGTGTGGCTGACCTTCTGGGTTGCGCACATCGCGCCATCAAACGCAATCAGCAGTAGTTCAATTTCGAGCGCCGTCCGGCGCACTGATCAGCGACACCAGATTATGGCCATGCCTTTCGATGCGTCCTGCCAGGGACAGTTCGAGTATGGCCGCTTGAATAACGCGTACGGATAGGCCTGTTACCCGCACCAGCTCGTCGATATTGACGGGCGAGGGCCCGAGCACGGCGAGCACACGCGCCCGCTCACTGTCCGCGTTATATGGCGGAGATGAAGTTTCCGGCTTCGTCTCCGCCTGATTTGCTTGCACCCTCAGGTGGTAGGGATCGTCGGTCATGAACGCGTCGGCGCTTACATAGGGCTCGCGGAAGCTGAAGCGCGGGGCAAGCGACGGACCAAGCACTTGGAGAATGTCGGCTGCTGAGGTGACCAAGGTCGCGCCGGTTTTAAGAAGGTGGTTGGTGCCTTCGGCGCGTGGGTCGAGGGGGTGGCCAGGGACAGCGAATACTTCGCGCCCTTGCTCGGCCGCCATGCGCGCGGTGATCAAAGTTCCCGACCGTTTGGCGGCCTCGATGACGACAACCGCGTTGGCGATGCCCGAGATAATACGATTGCGGCGCGGAAAGTCTTGGCCACGGGGGATAAATCCCGGCGGCATTTCGGCAACGAGGCAGCCGACGTCGCCGATCTGCTCATGGAGCGCTGTGTGTTCGGGCGGATAGACGATGTCGACGCCGCCGGCGAGGACGGCGATCGTGCCGGTTTCGAGCGAGGCCAAATGCGCTTCGGCGTCGATGCCGCGGGCCAGGCCGGAGACGATCACAAAGTCTGCAGCGCCGAGTTCGCGGGCGAGGGTGCGCGTGAGCGTGCGTCCGGCCGCCGACGCATCGCGTGAGCCGACGATGGCGATGCAGGGTGCGGTCAGCAGCGCCAGCCGCCCTTTGGCATAAATCAAGGGCGGGGGCATTTCCAGATGCGCGAGCAGCGGAGGGTAGTCCGGCTCGATGGTGAATAGTGGCCGGGCACCGATCCTTTCGGCAGCCTCCAGTTCGGCTTCGGCGACATCGACGGGACAAATGCGCAAGGGCTTGCCACGCCCACCGCGTCGCGACAGTTCGGGGAGGGCCTCGAGCGCGCGGCCCGCGCCGCCGAAGCGGTTGATCAACTCGCGAAACGTCACCGGGCCGATATTTTCGGAGCGGATCAGGCGCAGGCACGCCAACCGCTGCGCGTCGTCGAGCGCGGCCTGCGGCAGGGGCGCCGGCGTCAAATGGAGCGGAAGCTGCGTCGGTTCAGCCTTTCGCGCCAATCTTCGGTTCCGTTCCGGCTCTGAGGCGCGCAATATTAGCGCCGTGTTTGAGGAAAACAAAAATCGACATGATCATCAGAAGGCCACCGACAAACCAATCGCCGAGGATCAACGGGTAGAGCGGCGCAACAGCGCAGGCCGTCAGCGCTGCCAGCGACGAGGTGCGCGCCAGCAGCACCGTCAAGATCCAGATGCCACAATACATGAGCGCCGCCGGCCAATAAATGCCGACCGCTGCGCCGATATAAGTCGCGACGCCCTTGCCGCCTTTGAACCCGAGCCAAAGCGGATAGAGATGTCCGAGAAAGGCACCAAAACCAGCCATGGCGGCGAGGACGTAAGCGCGGTGAGCATCCGAATAACCCGATATCGCCAGACTGGGCTCGGTACCGATCATATAGTCGACAGGAAACTGCCAATACCGTTTCAGCAGCCAGTGGACCGCCAGCACGGCAACGGTCGCCTTAAGAGCGTCCAAAAGGAGCGTGGCCGCCGCCAGGCCCTTGTTGCCGGTGCGCAGAACATTGGTCGCGCCGATGTTGCCCGAGCCGATACGCCTAATGTCGCCAAGGCCGGCAGCTTTGGTCAGCAGCAGGCCAAAAGGGATCGAGCCGAAAAGATAGCCGAGTAGCAGTGGGCCAAGGACCAGGATCAGCGTCGCAAAAGCACTGTCCGAGGGCATCGCTGCGCCCGCTACCATCGGTAACGCAAGTCCTTGCATGTGCCCGCCCCCAACTCGCATGCGCACCCACGTCGTTGTCCGTCCACTCGCAACGACAGGCCGATGTCATTCACCGCGCGTCGTCATCGTATTGATAGACGGTCTCGCCCGCAACCAAGGTTCTGAGCACACGGCCCTGCATCTTGCTTTCGTCGAACGGCGAATTCTTGGAGCGCGAGCGTAGCCGAGCCTTGTCGACCACCCACGGCTGACCGAGATCGACAACGATGAGATCGGCCGGCGCGCCTATTTCGAGTTTGCCGCCCGGCAGTCCCAGCAATTTCGCTGGATTGATCGTCATGGCACGCAGCAGAGGTAGTAGACCGATCTGATCTGCGTGAAACAGCCTGAGGGCGGCGGCGAGCAGCGTTTCAAGTCCGATAGCGCCATCGGCGGCTTCGGCGAAGGGGCGCCGCTTGACGTCGACGTCCTGCGGATTATGGCAGGACACGACAATGTCGATGTCGCCCGCAGTCAACCCCTCGACCATCGCCATGCGATCGCTTTCCGAACGCAGGGGCGGACGCAATTTGAGGAACGTGCGGTAGGGCCCGATGTCGTTTTCATTGAGCGTGAGGTGATTGATCGAGACGCCGCATGTGACAGGAAGGCCTTTGGCCTTGGCGGTGCGAATGGTTTCGAGGCTTTCGACGCAGGTGATGTTGGCCGCGTGATAGCGTCCGCCGGTCATTTCGACCAGCCGCACGTCGCGCTCGATGACGATGGTTTCGGCGAACTTGTGCACGCCCGGAAGGCCGAGACGTGTGGAGACTTCGCCCGAGTTCATCACGCCGGTTCCGGTCAGGTGGACATCTTCCGTGTGATGCACGATCAGTGCGCCGAAGTCCTTGGCGTAGTTCAGCACCTGGCGCATCGTGCGCGCGTTGGAGATGGTCGACTGACCGTCCGTGAAGGCTACCGCGCCGGCCCGCTGCAGCAGACCGATCTCGGTCATTTCCTCGCCTTTGAGTTCCCGGGTCATCGCGGCCATGACGTGGACGTTGACGGCGGCATTGTCGCGCGCACGCCGCTGAATGAAATCGACCAGAGCGACCTGATCGATGACCGGCGTCGTATCGGGCATCACGACGATGGTGGTCACACCGCCTGCGGCGGCGGCGTTGCTGGCGGTCTTGAGGGTTTCGCGATGTTCCTGACCGGGTTCGCCGGTGAAGACGCGGGCATCGATCAGCCCGGGGCACAGCACGTGGTTGCGGCAGTCGACGACAGTGACGCCGTCAGGAGCGTTACGCCTGAGATGCGGCCCGAGATCGGCGATTACCCCGTCGCGAACCAGCAAGCCGCCCGGTTCGTCGCGGCCAGAGGCCGGATCGATGAGCCGCGCATTGATGAACACGACGGCGTTGGCAGCAGGCGAGGCTGGTTTGCGCATGGATATCTCTTTGAACGACGCGCCGGAACTGCCGCCACGCCGCAGTTTCAGGCTTGAGGTAGACGGGAGAGGATTTGAGACAGTCCCACGTCAATCTTGGCGATGTCGGATTTCAAACCTGCGATATCGGACTTCATGCCAGCGGTGTCAGTCTTCATTGATGACACGTCAGTCTTCATTGCTGAAAACTGACGATCGATCAACGCGATCCGGCTGTTGGTCTCGTGCAGCGACGACATCACACCTTCGAGACGCAGGTTCACGAGATGCGGAATGTCTGCGATGAGATCTTCCATGTCGCTCACCCTTAGCTCCAGCGGCTTCAACATGTGCACTCCCAAAAAAAGCGGCCTCTGCAACACGAGGGTGCACGATCTCTTTTTGTTCGTCAATCGTTCCTTAATTGTCTCGACAGCGCTTCCAAGACCGCCATGCGCACGGCGACGCCCATTTCGACCTGCTCGCGAATGACGCTGCGGGCGTGATCGGCGATGGTCGAGGCGATTTCAACACCGCGATTCATGGGCCCTGGATGCATGATCAGCGCATCTGGCTTGGCGCGCGCCAATTTCTCGTGATCAAGACCGAAGAAATGATAATATTCGCGCGTCGAGGGGACGAAGGAACCCGACATCCGCTCACGCTGCAACCGTAGCATCATGACGATGTCGCAGTCTTCGAGGCCTTTAGCCATGTCGGTAAAAACCTCGCCGCCGAGACGATCGGCAGCGGCGGGCAGCAGCGTCGAGGGCGCGATGATGCGGACGCGCGCGCCCATGGTGTTGAGCACGTCGATGTTCGAGCGGGCGACGCGGCTGTGCAGGACATCGCCGCAGATGGCGACGGTCAAACCCGCGATGCGCCCCTTGGCACGCCGGATCGTCAATGCGTCGAGCAAGGCCTGGGTGGGGTGCTGATGGGCACCGTCGCCAGCGTTGATGACGGAGCAGTCGACTTTTTGGGCCAGCAGTTCGACAGCACCGGCCGCGTGATGCCGCACCACCAGAATATCCGGCCGCATGGCATTCAGCGTCATCGCGGTATCGATCAACGTCTCGCCTTTGGCGACGGACGAGGTCGCCACGTTCATGTTCATCACGTCGGCGCCGAGACGCTTGCCGGCCAATTCGAACGAACTCTGCGTGCGGGTCGAGGCTTCGAAAAACAAGTTGATCAGCGTGCGGCCCTGAAGGACGTCGCGCTTCTTTCGAACCTGCCGATTTTGATCGGCGGCTTTATCGGCGATGTCGAGCAACGCCGTGATTTCGCCGGCCGTCAGCCCCTCGCAGGTCAGCAGATGGCGGCGCGCGAAGATCGCGCTGGGTGTGGAGGATGTCATTAAAGTCGTGTCAGTATCGAGGTTCTCGATGCGGCGCAAGTCTTCAACGCGGAAACACTGCAGAGCGGAGTTGCGTTTTTTTGGGCCTCACGCGCGAAAGAGCGCTCCGGCCGGGGCGGGCTACCGCCCGACGCCGGTCGGCTACGGCTTCGCAAGTTTCCGGTAGATTGCAAACGCAAGTTTCCGGTAGATTGCGAACGCAAGTTTCCGGTAGATTGCGAACGCAAGTTTCCGGCAGATTGCAGACGCAAGTGTCCGGCAGATTGCAGACGCAAGTGTCCGGCAGATGCAACTGCTTGCGGCATTCCCGTGGCGTTCAGGGTTCGGGCCGGTGCGGGCTCTTTTGATGGCGCTTCGGATGCCCACCCGCATCCGCGCATGCTCAGACTTCGCCCTTCACGAAGCTGTCGAGCAGTGCGCAGGCGATGGCCTGCTTGCCCGGTATCCACCAGCCCTGCGGATGTTTGCCGGCCGCCATCTGGGCGATCTCGTCACGGGTGAACCAGCGCGCTTCCTCGATCTCGTCGGGATTGATTCTGATGTCGGTGGTTTTGGCGTAGCCGATGCAGCCGATCATCAGCGAATACGGGAAGGGCCATGGCTGCGTGGAATGGAATTTCACCTCGCCGACCTCGATCCCGGCTTCCTCGTGCACTTCGCGCTGCACGGCATGTTCGATATCCTCGCCGTACTCGATGAAGCCGGCGAGCGTCGAATACATTTTCGGTTGTTTGGCGAAGCGCGATTCGTGACCCAACAGGCAGCGTCCGCTCGCCTTGTCGATCACCAGCATGATGACGACAGGATCGGTGCGCGGAAAATGCTCCAGCCCGCACGCCCAGCACTTGCGTTTCCAGCCGCCATCTTTGATCAGCGTCGTGCCGCCGCAACGCCCGCAGCAGCGCGCGTTCTCGTGCCAGTGCACCAACGCCTTGGCTTGACCTACCAGAGACAGATCTTCCGGGCTCATGACGCCGTGCATGGCCAGCGTCCGCAGATCGACGACCGGGCGCAGCATGTCGAGAGCGCCTGGGGCATGGCTGGTGCGGTGCTCTGTCACGCCGAGCGCGAACCGGCCCGCGCCGCCGACCCGCTCGGTGCCTAAGAACAGCAGTTCCTCGGCGACGAACGGCAAGCCGGCCATTTTGAGCTCGTCCTGCGACAGCCAGCGGATCGAGGCTTCGGTACGGTCCTTGTTCGACAAAATGACGGGTTTCTGATCGGCCAGCACCATCAATCGGGCGTCGGGGCGCGCGAGCAGCTTAGCCAGAAAGTCCTCGTCCGACCGTTTCAATCCCTGGCGATCGAGGACAGTGCTGGTGCCGATGGTAGGTGTCATGAAGACCTCGTTGCCGGAGAACGGCGCGGGACGCCGCCAGCGCCGGGCCTCTAACCACGGCGCAAATTGATCTAAGACTGCAAATCACTCAGGCCTAAAGACCATAGGCGAGGCGCGGGTGCAACGGCGCACCTGTGCACATGCGGTATAGCTGCTGCGGCGCACGGGTTGCGGAACGCGATCGGCGTCTATACATACGCTCCTTGGGAGGTTGGTGCGGACGGATCCCTCGCCAATCTGGTCAGGTCCGGAAGGAAGCAGCCACAACGAGCCAGAGCCGGGTCGTGCCAGCCTCTCTTATTCCACAAACTTATTCCACAAAATGCTTGCCGCTATTGCGGTGCGACCGGTGCTATGGGGGCGACCGGTGCTGTAGGTGCGACAGGCGCCACACGTCTGGCTGCCGGGGTCCGTGTCGTGGGCGGTTCTGGTAACTGCTGATAGCCCGAAGCCTGCGTGCGATATTTGATCGCCGGATAATCGTACCCCACCGGATCGACGAAAACGCTGCGTGGCTTGCCGGGTCGCTGATGGTGGTTGGCAACTACGATGTGGCGCTGCCCATGTACGTATGACTGCCGGAAATAATTGTAATCGTCATACCGATCGCGATGATGATGTGCGTGACTGCGGGCGTGGCGATATTCGCCGGCGACAACGGACGATGCATCGAAGAGCGAAGCAGCGAAGATCGAAGCAGCGAAGATCGAAGCAGCGAAGATCGAAGCAGCGAAGAGCGAAGCAACGAGACCGGCGATCAGCGGCGAAAAATGCGGGAGCTTGCGAAAGGCTGCCATGTGAGTTCCCTCGGTTGCTTCGTCGACCAGAGCAACGCGTACGTATCATAGCGGTTCCCGGTCGTGAGCGGCTGGATTCGGGCATTGATGTTGGCACCATCGCAAAATCCTGCTTAATGAACCATCATGGCTAACGCACCGACAACGCAACCCGGCATCGACGCAGTCGCGCCCGCCAAGCCTTACGTCGTGCTGGCGCGGAAGTACCGGCCGCGCACGTTCGACGATTTGATCGGACAGGGCGCGCTCGTGCAGACGCTGCGGAACGCATTCGCCAGCGGTCGTATCGCGCAGGCCTACATGCTGACGGGGGTGCGGGGCACCGGCAAGACGACGACGGCACGTATTCTGGCGCGCGCTTTCAACTACGAGCGTGACGGAGCCGATGGCGGTCCGAAAGTGGACAGGCCGACCATCGATATGCCGGTCCTCGGCCGTCACTGCGCCGACATCATGGAAAGCCGGCATCCCGACGTGATCGAAATGGACGCGGCGTCCAATACCGGCGTCGACGACGTTCGCGAGATCATCGAGAGCGCGCGCTACAAGCCGCTGGTCGCGCGCATCAAAGTGTTCATCATCGACGAAGTCCACATGCTTTCGAAGAACGCGTTCAACGCGTTGCTGAAGACGCTCGAAGAGCCGCCGGAGCATGTCAAGTTCGTGTTCGCGACGACCGAGATCCGCAAGGTGCCTGTTACGGTGCTGTCGCGTTGCCAGCGCTTCGATCTGCGCCGCGTCGAGGGTGCGGTCTTGAGTTCGCATTTCAAGAAAATCGTGACGGCGGAAGGTGCCGCCGCAGACGACGATGCACTTACGCTGATCGCGCGCGCGGCCGAGGGCTCGGTGCGCGACGGTTTGTCAATTCTCGACCAGGCCATTGCCATGGGCTCCGGGCACGTGACCGCGCCCGATGTCCGCGCGATGCTGGGCCTAGCCGATCGCGGACGTATTTTCGACCTGATGGAGCACGTCGTTGCGGGCCGCACGGCGGAGGCGCTGAACGGGCTGCACAGCCTGCACCACGACGGTGCCGAGCCGGCGCAAGTGCTGGCCGATCTCGGCGAGGCGGTGCATCAGGTGACACGGGCAAAAATCGCGGGCGCGACCGGTGCCGGCGAAGATCTGTCGCCGGACGAACGCACGCGCGCCATGGCGTTGTCGGGGCAGCTGTCGATCGCGCTGCTGTCGCGCGCTTGGCAGATGCTGCTCAAGGGGCTCGAGGAAACGCAGAAATCGGGGCAGCCGCTGGCGGCGGCCGAGATGGTGCTGATCCGCCTCGCCTATACAGCCGACCTACCGGCACCCGACGAGATCATCCGCGCGCTGGGCAATGGAAACTCTGCCGTGGTGAAGGGCGGCGTCGGTGCGCCAGCTGGGGCGGCTCCATCGCGGGTGCCGGTCAATGCCGCACCGGCGGCATCTCAACCGCGCGCGTCGGGCGCGGCGTCTGCCCCACAGTCGAAAGCTGCGCCGCCGCCCTGGGAAGAGGCCGCCTCGGCCGAGCCTGCCGATGCGACCACGGCAGGCTCTCAACCCCCGCCGGTCGCGTCTCTGGACGACTATGGTGCCGATGCGACGGCCGCCGATCCGGCAGCGGACGCTGAATTTTACGATGAGGACAGGGCCGAGGCCGAAGCCGACATCGGACCCGCCGCACATGGACTCGCCGCACATGGCGTGGCCGGGGCGGCACCGGTGCGACTGACCAGTTTCGTCGATCTCGTCGACTTCGTGGGCCGCAAGCGGGATGGACTGCTGAAGATCAACCTCGAAGAAAACGTCAGTCTGGTGCGCTTCGATGCGAGCCAGGGCGCGATCGACATTCATCTGTTGCCGAAAGCGCCGAAAGAACTCGGCAATCATCTGCGCGAGAAACTGCAGGCCTGGACCGGTCAGCGCTGGATGGTGGCGCTTTCGCCGCGTCCCGGCGAAAAACCTCTCGGGTTGGTGCAACGCGAATTGGCCGCAGCAGAACTCGACAGTCTGATGCAGCATCCGGCGGTCGACGAAGTCCTGAAAGCGTTTCCGGGGGCCAAGATCACCAGCGTCAAGCCGACACCGCCGCGTAAAAAATCGGACGAAACAGCGAGTGGGTGAGTTCAAGCCGTACTGGCGACTTCGCGAATTCCACTTCGAGCGAAAACAGGGACGAGAGCGACATGAAAGACATCATGGGCATGATGAAGAAGGCGCAGGAGCTGCAAGGCAAAATGCAGCAGATGCAAACGGAATTGGCCGAAATGGAAATCGGTGGGCAGTCGGGCGGCGGACTGGTGAAGGCGACCCTGAGCGGCAAAGGTGATCTCAAGGGCATCAAGATCAATCCGTCGCTGCTCAAGCCTGACGACGCCGACATGCTCGAGGATCTGATCGTGGCGGCCTGCGCCGATGCGAAGGGCAAAGTCGAAACCGCCATGCAGGCGAAGATGGCCGAGGCCACCGCCGGCCTGCCGATCCCGCCGGGAATGAAGCTGTTTTGAGGGTGGGTGGGGCGGCTGGTGGGGGGTGACGCACGGGTTCGATGCTGGAAAAACATGTCCGCAGTTGACGGCACCTGCGTCCCATCTGTTAGCCATTTCCGCAGCTTACCCGTGCAGGGTGCGGTGAGTTGTGCTATTCGCTTCTGCATCCCATGGTCGTCAGGGGGCGGCTTGTGAGCGTTCACGACCCCCGACCGGGAGCCGTGTCGGAACGGTGCTTGGATCGCAAGATCCGGGCAGCGGCGTATTAAGGAGAAATCCGAAAGCGCCGGGGTGGAAGTTTCGGGTGCGAGCCTGAAGTGGAAGCAACCGTTCCGAAGATAAAGCCGGTCCGATGGTGCGAGGTCACGCACGGCACCTGGCTCGAACTGGCGGACTTGTGCCCCCAACAACGTGACGTGTGATCAACGTCGCGGTTCGAGCGATCCCCCGGCGGCAAATTGGGACGTGATGCCAAGCATCACACCCCGATCGCCCGGTATCACGTCCCGCCCC
>JANYHG010000100.1 GCA_025359165.1 Hyphomicrobiaceae bacterium | reverse complement strand
CCCGGCCGCATGATCGAGATCACGTCCTCATAGCTGGGTGGCGGATGGTCGATATGCACCATCAGCGGCATGGCGACTTTGTCCGCCACTTCGAGCGCCATCTTGAGCGCGGCCCAACCGTGCGTGCCCGACGCGTGCCGCCCGACGCGCACCTTGATGCCAACAAGCAGATCGCGATGCTGCTCGGCGACTTCGGCACATTCTGCAGGTGCGAGCAGGCGCGGCTCCTCGCTTTCGCCGACCATGACGGTCGGCGAAAACGCGAAGATGCCGGCGAACGAGACGTGCAGATAAGCCAGGATACGCACTTCGCTTTTTTCGATCACGTGCTTGCGAAAGCCGAGAAAGTTACCCGGCCCGGCACTTCCCGTATCGACCGCCGTCGTCACGCCGGAAGTACGGCAGAACTCTTCCGCATCAATGCCCAGCGACGTCCCGCCCCAGTACACGTGGGTATGCAGATCGATCAGTCCCGGCGAGACGATGGCGCCTTTCACATCGCGCACCTCGGTGCCGGGTTCAGGTTTGATCGCTTTGCCGATCGCGGAGACCTTGCCGTCCTTGAACGCCACGTCCATCACGCCGTCGATGCGCTGCGACGGATCGATGACGTGGCCACCTTTGAGAATGAGATCATGAGCCATGCGCGCGTGTCCGGGATCAGGGTGAAGCTGGCCGATACTGACCGCCCGAAGCCCGCCCTCGCAAGCGTTTCGTTGTGCTGCCTGCACATTTGCACGGCAGGTCGATGCTCGGGCACTGTGGCAAAGCGAAGTTGAGTGTGGTATGGGACATGCGGCGAATTCGGTTTGCGACTGTCCGCTGGCGGAGTAGAAAGTGTTTCGTGACCGCAGATTGAGACGACTACGAGATCACCAACGGCTTTTTGCCGAGTGCTCTCAGAGTTAATACTTGGACTATTCATTCGAGGAAATTCATGCGCGTCATTTCAAGGTTGGCTCAGTGCTGGTGCATTTTATTTCTGGTGAGTGTCGATCGCGTCGAGTGGGCTTACGCGCAATCGGCGGTGAGCAGTCCGCCCGCTACAACAGCACAACAAGACGCGTTCCCACCTTGGGCATACCCCTGGGCACCCGATTTCGTCGCACCGCCACCCGATGATGTGCCACAGCGTATTCCGGGCAGCGCCGCTGCATTCAGCTGGAAACAGGCACGTGATTTGTTCTTCGCGCCGGACTGGTTCCCCGACGAACATGGGCCGATGCCCGACGTGGTCAAATCCGGTCGCAAGCCGGACGTTCGCGCGTGCGCCTCGTGCCATCGTGCTGTCGGAACTGGCGGCCCCGAAAACGCCAACCTCGCCGGACTGAACGTCGACTACTTCAAGCAGCAGATGGCAGACTTCAAGAGCGGAGCGAGAAAGTTTTCCGGCCCGCAGCGGAGCGCTGTCCTGCTGATGGCTGCGGCGGCCAAAGCGATGACGGACGCGGAGGTGCAGGCAGCGGCAGAATACTTTGCGGCGCTGAAGCCGAAGCGCATCATCAGGGTCGTCGAAAGCGATACGGTTCCAACAACGTATATCGCTCGGCTGTTTTTCGTGAAGCGGCCGGAAGGTGGTACCGAGCCCCTCGGTCAGCGCATTGTCGAAATGCCGGACGACGTCGAGCAATTCGAGCTTCGCGATCCACGGTCGCAGTTCACCGCCTACGTACCGCCGGGAAGCGTCGCCAAGGGCGAGACGCTGGCCAAAACCGGCGGCGGCCGTTCAGTACAATGTGCGCTATGCCACGGGCCAGACCTGCGAGGGATTGGACCCATTCCACAGATCGCCGGTCGGTCTCCAACCTACCTCATGCGCCAGCTCTATGATTTTCAGCACGGTATGCGCACCGGAAGTACCAGCGCCCTGATGACCCCGACGGTCGAAAGACTATCGATCGACGACATGATCTCGATTGCAGCTTACGTCGCGTCTCTCGAACCTTGAGCGCATCGTAGGGGCGTGCTGGTTGCGCCGCGTGAAATTAGCCATTTCAGCAGCTTGCGCGTGCATGCCGTGACAAGCTGTGGTATCCGTTTTTGCATCCCATGGTCATCAGGGGGCGGCTTGTGAGCGTTCACGACCCCCGGCCGGGAGCAGTGTCGGAACGGCGCGAGGATCGCGAGATATAAGCAGCGGCGTACAAGGGGAAGAACTCCGAAAGCGCTGTGCGGAGGTGAAAGGCGCAAGCCTGGAAGCTGAGGCATCTGTTCCGAAGACAAAGCCGGTCCGATGGTGCGAGGTCACGCACGGCACC
>JANYHG010000040.1 GCA_025359165.1 Hyphomicrobiaceae bacterium | reverse complement strand
TCGCGGCGAGGTAATCCTTGATGCATGTGGAAAACTGCACAAAACCAAAGGAACTCGGGACTACAATCGTATCCTCTGTGACATTGAGTCCGTGGCAGGCGGAGCTATGTTGGCCGACGTCCGCGAACTTAAAAAACTAGCTTTAAAAAAGCGCATTAAAGATCTGAATGAACACAATTGCTGGATTGCGCAACACATTTCCCACATCAAGGATTTGGCGAAGCGACTGCACCACCACCGTGCTTGAGGTCTCGGTCGCAGACAGCCCCGCCCAACATTGACGACCGTCAGTTTCCGAGGCGTAGAGATCGTCCGCTCATTCCGGATCTTACTTCCCCTGACCATCCGGCGGTCACTCGCCTCTCCCAAGAAAGAGGAGGCGGCAATCATCCCGCCTCCTCGATCCGCGCAGATGTGACCTCGCCTCAGGGCGTCGCACTGGTGACCATCTGCTCGACCGTGACCGGTTTCTCGATGAGGCCGGCTTCCGAGTTGTAGTCGATGACGGCTTTAAGTGCTGGCCGGCTGACCGCCAGGTCCTTGCTATAGGCGAACAGGACGCTTTTGATCCACTCGCGGCGCAACTGGTCGGCTCCGGCCAGATCACCGAAGCTGATCAGTGGCGTGTAGATCTTCACCAGCTCCTCGAAGTTGGCGGGGTCGTTGAACCAGACGGCTGCATCGCGGAAAGCCGCCTGAAGTGCGGCGACGACCTGCGGGTTGGTCTTGACCATCTCTCCGCGCATCGCGAAGATCACCGATGCGCCGTTCTGTGCCTTGACCTTGGCGGGACCTTCGCCCTGCGTCAGATCGACGATCGTATCGCAGGTCTTGTTGAAGCGGCAGAGCTGGGTCAACGGCTGGAACATGACGACGACGTCGACCTGCTTGCCGATAACGAGCGCGGTATAAGTCGTGGCGGGGCCACCGACGGCGACATAGGTGACGTCGGACGGTTTGAGACCGCCATCGGCCAGCATCGTGTTGAACAGCCACTCGCTCGACGTGCCGCGCGCACTGACGCCGACCTTGAGGCCCTTCATATCCTTCATGATCTCGGGATAGCCCTTGGCCTTGTTCGGCAGCGGCACGTCGTTGCGTGCGCTCACCGACAGAACGCTGGCCGCCAGACTGGTACCGACGACAGTGACATCTGCGCCTGCCGCGACCGCGGCTGCGGTCAAATCAGCTCCGCCCTGCGTCACGTCGATGGACTTGCCGATGAGTGCCTGGAGGCCGACCGACGTGGAATTGATAACCTTCGTGGCGCATTTGAAGTTGTACTTGTCGCAGAAGCCTTTCGCTTCGGCGACGATGGCGTGCATGTTGCCGGTGGTGCCGGCGTAGTTCTGGATATTGATCGTTTCACCGTTGGCCTTCGGCGGCGTCTGCGCGAGGCTTGCGCAAGTGCTGGCAACGATCGAAGCGGCCACGACAGCCGCCACCAGGAATGAACGCATGCATAACCCTCCCTCATCGACCGGAGGCCTTGCTGGCCTCTGCTGAGATGTCGATGACTGAAGGCTAACATGACGATGAAACGGCTGTCATCCCGTGCGCGGTGCAGTAGCGGGGGGGGCCGTGGCCCTAGGCCACGAGGTCACCCTTCAATCCACGTGCGATCAAGGCGCGGGTTTCGGGCACGCCGTAGAGTTCGATGAAGCTGCCGAAGCGAGGGCCCTGGCTTTGACCGAGGAGCACTTCATAGATGGCCTGGAACCAGGCGCGCAACGTCTCCTTGGTATAGCCGTTCTCTTTGCCTGCGGCGTAGACCATATCCTGAAGCGCCGAACCGGTGGCTCCTGACGGTGCGGCGCCGAGCATCGCGTCGAGCGCCCCGAGCGCGATCGCTTCGTCCGCAGTCGCTGCGCGGTAGATCTTGGTCGGCTTGATGAAGTCGCGATAGTAGTTGATCGCGTAGCCGGCGAGATGATCCATGATCGGGAACTTGGCCGGCGTGGCGTCGGCGGCGTAGCGGCGGATGAAGCCCCACAGCACCGCTTTGTCCTCGGTGTTCGACACGCCCACCAGATTGAGCAACAAACCGAACGTGATCGGCAATTCCGCATGCGGTGGCAAACCGCTGTGGATATGCCAAGTCGGATTGTCGAGTTTCTGCTTGGCTTCCTGTGTCGGATAGGCGGCGATGAACTGCAGGTATTCGTCGGCCGCACGCGGGATCACGTCGAAGAACAGCTTCTTGGCGCTCTTCGGCTTCTGGTACATGAACAGCGACAGGCTCTCGGGCGAGGCATATTTCAGCCAGTCCTCGATGGTGAGGCCATTGCCTTTGGACTTGGAAATCTTCTGCCCTTTTTCGTCGAGGAACAGTTCGTAATTGAAGCCCTCCGGCGGCGTACCGCCCAGCACCTTGCAGATCTGCGACGAGAGCGTGACGCTGTCGATCAGGTCCTTGCCAGCCATTTCATAATCGACGCCGAGCGCGGTCCATCGCATCGCCCAGTCGGCCTTCCATTGGCATTTGACCGCGCCGCCCGTGACCCTGGTTTCGACCTGCTTGCCGGTATCGGGATCGACATAGGTGATCGTGCCTGCCTTGGCGTCTCGCGCGATCATCGGCACCTGCAGCACCTTGCCTGATGTCGGCGACACCGGCAGAAACGGCGAGTAGGTCGCCTGCCGGTCCGGTCCCAACGTCGGCAGAATGATCGCCATCACCTTGTCGTAGACGTCCAGCATACGCAGCAACGTGGCGTCCATGTCACCGGATGCATAGCGCTCGGTGGCCGAGAAAAATTCGTACTCGAAGCCGAACTGATCGAGAAAGCGCCGCAGCCGCGCGTTGTTGTGGGCAGCAAAGCTCTGGTACGCATTTTTGTCTGCGCCTCCAGATGCCGACGACGCATCCGGCGCACGCGTGAACGGGTCCGGCACGCGGCTCAGCGGCATATCGAGATAGGCGCGCAGCATGTCCTTGTTGGGCACGTTGTCGGGTACTTTGCGCAGGCCGTCCATGTCGTCCGAGAAACAAATGAGCCGCGTCTTGCGCTTGCCCTCGGTCAACGCTTCGAACGCGTGCCGGACCATGCTGGTGCGAGCCACTTCGCCGAACGTGCCGATATGCGGCAATCCACTCGGACCGTAGCCGGTTTCGAAAATGACCGTCTTGTCCTTGCCGCCGGGCATCCGGTCGAGGCGGGCAATAAGCCGCCTCGCCTCTTCGAACGGCCACGCCCGGGCATCGGCCAGCGCGGCCAGGAGACTAGCATCTGGAGCAGTCGACATAGGGGTTTCAGTCCATAGAAGATGCAGCGGCAGCCACGGGCGCGCACCCTAGGAAGATCATTCCCACGCGTCAATGTTTTGGCCTCCCGCGCTGGTCGCGCTCCGGCCGGGGCGGGCTACCGCCCGACGCCGGTCGGCTACGTGCACCCAGGGTGCAGGTGGACGTGGCCGGATCAACGCGCGCCACGCAGTTCGATGCAGGTCTACGCCGGAAGAAAATCTTGCCTCCGCACAGCTTCGATGAAACGACCCGGGATCAGTGTGTCCCACGCTAGCCGCGGTGCAGGCGGGCCATTACGGCAGGCAGGACGTTGCCGACCTCGTGTATGACGTAAGCCGTGAGCGCCCCGACCAGCGCGCCGCCCGCAATGACGGCAATCGGACCCGCCTCGCCAGCACCCGCATCGACGATCATGCGCGCAAGGATGATGTAGGCGGCTGCCATGGCCACCGCAGCGGACGCGAGGAATGCCAGGAAAATCAGGCCTGTCACGCGCCGTTCGATATTCCAACCCATACGCAAACTCCCTCGGCGGCCGATACGCAGCGCGCGAGAGCGAAGATAGGCAGACGAAGCGTGGTTGACAACTGGTAAAATGCACCAGAAAAGTGTCGCAAAACGAGACAATTCAGTGCGTTAACGCTTCGCGCGGAGCTTGTCGAGCAAGTCGAGAGAGGGGTAGCTGTCGGCGGGCAGCCCTACCGAAAGCTGCGCCTGCCGGATCGCCGCCCTGGTTGCATAACCTAGTTTCCCGTCCGGCTCGCCCACGGGATGACCGGCGCGCAACAGGGCTGTCTGAAGCTCCTTGATCGCCTCTGGTGGCAACGGCGTGGCTGGCGCTGGACCACGGCTGAGGGCGGGCGCGCCCTGCAGCCGCGTCGCGAGATAGGCGGCGGTGACGGCGTAATTCAGCGACTGGTTCCACTCGGTGAACACCTTGAAGTTTGGATAGGCCAGGAACGCCGGTCCGCCCTTGCCTTGCAGCAGCACCAGCGACGCCTCGAGTTTGTCGACCGCGAGGGGTTGGCCATTGGCAAGCATGAGGCCCTGTTGCGACCACGCCGACGTCGGCTGCTTCTGATCCAAGCCTGCTTTTTCCCAGGTGAATTTTGCGGGCACGCGCACTTCGACCAGCCACGGTTGACCTGCCGTCCATCCCAGTGATTTGATGAAATTGCCGGTGGACCCGATGATGTCGGGCGCGCTTTTGAACAAGTTGCGTTTGCCGTCGCCGTCGTAGTCGACGGCATACTTGAGATAGAGCGTCGGCAACATCTGCGTCTGGCCGAGTTCGCCGGCCCATGAGCTGATCATTTCGGACGCGACGAGATCGCCGCGATCGATAATCTGCAGCGCCGCCAGCAATTCCTCACGAAACATCTCGCCGCGCCGGCAGTCCCAGGCGAGCGTCGCCAACGACCGCATGACCGGGCGCTTGCCCATGCCCGAGCCGAAGTCGCTTTCAAGTGCCCAGAAGGCGGTGATAACGGCCGCAGGCACGCCGTACTGCAGTTCCTCGCGCTCAAAGACCGCCGCGTGCTGGCGCAGCTTTTCCTTGCCGGAGACGACCCGGCCAGACGTGGCCAGTTTCGCCTGAAACTCGAGGAAGCTCTGCGAAAAGAAGCTCTGGCCGCGATCGATGCGGATGATGTCGCGATCTTCGGTCAGTCCGTCGAGTGCAAGGGCCAGCGTCTGCGGACGCACGCCGCGCTTTTGAGCTTCCTGGCGGACACCAGCCAACCAGCGATCGAACGGGCCGGAGGTGTTCTGACAGTTCGCAGGTTTAGGCAGGAACTTGGGTGCACTCGAGTCTTGGGCTCGGACCTCGGATGCCGCAGCAAACACCAAAGACAGCGCAGCGGCTAAGGCAAAGACGTTCGAACGCAACATTCGAAATGATCCTGAAATACAACGGGAAACGAAGGTAGGCGAGGCTCGACGAGATGGAAGGCGGTACCCGGGCGGCCAGCGCAACACCTCGCCCATGCCCGCGATCGGGTCAAGACGGCATGGTCATACCTACTGACGCAAAAGGCCCCGCTCCATCGAGCAGGGCCCCACAGCGCACCGGCGAACCGGAAGGCGCATCAGATCAATCGCGGTTGCCGACAAGGCCGAGCAGCGACTGGAACATGTTGATGAAGTCCAGGTAGAGGTTGAGTGCACCCATGATGGCCGATTTAGTCATCACGGAACTGTCGTGGGCAACGGCGTAGAAGTTATCCTTGATCTGCTGCGTATCATAGGCGGTGAGGCCCGAGAAGATCAACAATCCGAGCGCCGAGATGGCGAACTGCAGTGCCGATGACTGCATGAAAATGTTGACCAGACCCGCAAGGATCAAACCAACCACGCCCATGATCAGAAACGACCCCATGCCCGACAGATCACGCTTGGTGACATAACCGAAGACGCTCAGAGCCCCGAACGCCGCAGCGGTGACGAAGAACACCTGCGCCACAGACTGTCCGGTGTAGCGGAGCAGAATGGTGGACATCGATGCGCCCATGACCGCCGAAAAAAGCCAGAAGCTCAACTGCGTCGCGCCGACGCTCATTTTGTAGACGCGGAAGGAGAGGAAGAACACGAATGCGAGCGGTGCGAGAACCAACACCCACATAAGTGGTGACCCGTAAACGGCCTGTCCGAATGGCGTGAGAAAGTGTTTGCCCATGCGGGCAGCGGTCGGCGTGTCGGAAACCGCAGCCTGGTTCATCGCGTAGGCGACAAGGCCCGTCAGTGCGACGCCGCCAGCCATGTAGTTGTAAACGCTGAGCATATAGCTCCGCAGTGCCGCATCGAACGTCCCTGTCGTGCCAGCAGCGTAGCCTGGCCGTGCGTACTGTTGGTCAAACTGAGCCATCGATTTTCATCCCGTGGTTGTCTCATGGCGGATTTCGTGAACCTGAACCGCTGCGCCCACTAGACCGTGTTCGCTCACAAATTTCAAGACCCCCGCACCCGCGTGCCTAGTAACTGGTGAAGGGCTGCACACGTTTCAAGGCCCATTTCAGGTCCCGCGCAGAAAAGGCACGGACCGCGCCGTCAGCACGCGCCATGTGCCGAGGCCGCCGAACAGCCCGACCAAGGCAAGTGCCACGCCCAGCGCTTGAATGATCGCCATCGAGCCGAACGTGAACTCGAGCTTCATGACCCTCGTCACCACGATCCAGGCGCACAACGTCCCCACCAGAGTGGCGATCAGCGCCGAGCAGACCGCGAGAATGCCATATTCGACAAAGTGGGTCGTCAGAATGCGGCGGCGCGTGGCCCCGAGCGTCTTGAGGATGACCGCCTGTTTGATGCGGCGGCGCTGCGCCGTGGCCAAGGCTCCCGCCAGTACCAGCGCACCGGCGGCGAGCGTAATGCTGCCGGCGACACGGATGGCGGTCATGATCCGCAAAAAGACGGCGGTGAACTGATTGATGGCGTCTTTGACGCGAATGGACGTGGTCGCAGGGAAGGCCTTGCCGATTTCGCGCGCAAGGCTAGCCTCGATTGCCAGCGGCGCATCCTTGGGCAGTGTGAGCGTGGCGAGCACCTTGTGCGGCGCGCCGGCCAACGTGTTGGGCGTGAACACCAGCACGAAATTGAGCGCCAGGCTCTCCCACTTCACGTCGCGCAGATTGGCGATGCGAGCCTCGACGTTCCGGCCGAGCACGTTGACGGTGATAGTGTCGCCGATCTTCAAGCCCAGCCCCTTGGCGATCTCACCCTCGACGGAGACCAGAGGCGGACCGGAATAGTCGGCCGCCCACCATTGGCCCTCGGTGACCGTCGAACCTTCGGGGACGGTGTCGGAATAGGTCAGCCCACGGTCGCCGTTCAGGACCCAGGCTTGCTCGGGTTTCGCTTTGACCTTGTCGGAAGCGATATCGCCGATCTTGATGATCCGACCGCGCAGCATGGGAGCGGTGTGCACCTCCGTCGCCGGCGCGATTTTCTGGACGAGAGCGGTGAAGTCCGGCAGCTCCGACTTGGAGATGTCGAGCACGAAGTAGTTGGGGCTGGTGGCGGGCACCCGGCCCTCGAGTTCGCCGACGATGGAGCGGTCGACCAGTGCCACCGCCACCAGCAACGACAGCCCGGTGCCCAGCGACAGCACGACTGAACGTGTCAAGCCACCGGGTGCGCCGATGTCACCTAATGCCAGCGCCAGCTCCGGCCGTCGCGGACGCGGAATGCGTCTGGCAGCCCAGCCGAGCGCGGTGCCGAGACCGGCGAAGATCGCCAGCGCCGCGACGACCGCGAGGCAGTAGTACACGGCTAGCATCTTGGCTTCCGCGCCGAATATCGCCAAGCCGAACAGCACGGCGATCGCACCGGCGGTTGCGACGAGAATGCGGCGTGGCGGCAACCCGCCTTCCGATGCGACCTCGTCACGAAACAACACGGCGGGGCGGATCATCTCGGCGCGTCCGAGCGGCCACAGCGTGAACACCAGTGCCACCAGCAGCCCGTAAGCGGCCGCCAGCAGAAGGCTGCCGACACTGACGCCAATGTCGGTCTTGATCGGCATGATATCGGCGTAGACGGTGGAAAGCACACCCGGGACGACGGCACCGACTGCCAGGCCGATGGCGGTTCCGAGCGCTGCAAACAACATCACCTGTGCCAGATGGATATTGAAAATGACACGTGCGGTGGCACCGAGGCTTTTCATCGTGGCGATCACCGCGCGGCGGCGGTCGATGTAGGTCTCCACCGCATTGGCCACGCCAACGCCGCCGACCAATAAAGCCGTCAGCCCCAGCAAGGTCAGAAACTGCCGCAATCGATCGAGCGTCTTGGTGACCTGCGGCGAGGGATCGCGACGGTCCCGGACGGTGAAGCCACTTTCCGGCAGCGCTGCAGCAGCGGCAGCGCGGAACGACGTCAATTCAGTCGCCCCGGCAGCAGTCGCGGGAGCTTTCAGCGCCAGGGCATAGCGCCACGTCACCAGACTTCCGGGATCGACGAAGCCGGTGGCCGGCAGATTTTTCGCGGCAATCAGGATGCGCGGGCCGACGGTCATTCGATCGGCAATCTTGTCGGGCTCGGCGAGGATGGTGGCGCGGATGGTGTGCTCGGTGCGGCCCAACTGGACCTTGTCGCCGATCTTGAGATTGAGACGATCCAGCAGGATTGGCTCGAGCGCGACGCCGTCGCCCTTGAACAACGCCTCGCCCAACGTCAGACCATCCGACAACTGCACCGCGCCGACCAGCGGATAGGCCGCATCGACCCCCTTGATCTCGACCAGCGCCTGTTCGGTCCCGTCAGGCCGTCGGGCCATGGCGCGCACGTTGGCGCTTTCACTCACCGTGCCCTTGTCGGCCAGCCAGGCGCGTTCCGGTTCAGTCGCACGGGCATGCGGGCGAGCGAGGGTCACATCGCCACCGAGCAGCGCTGCGCCCTGCTTTTCGAAACTGGTGCGGATGGCGTCGCCGAGCGCACCAACCCCGGTGATCACGGCGACGCCCAAAGCGATGCACGCGACGAACACCGCAAATCCGTTGCCGCCGGCGCGCAGCTCCCGCAGTGCGATCGACAAAACGAGCGGCAGGCGGCGGGTCGATCTGGCTGAAAGCATCATGCCGAACTCTTCCGATTTCCGAACTGAATTTCAGGGCCGCTATCTCTGGTGTTTGCGGCCACGGCATGACACGGATAGTAGCAACTTGATCCAGATGGGTGGATCAGGGCAGATTACAAGCGTCGCACGGCACCCGGCGGTTCGCGGTGGATTTGTCCGGCACTCTGCCAAAAAAATGCCGCCCACACTTTATCTATGGAATACTCGAGGAATTCTTCATGCCACGGTTCGCGGCCAACCTGTCGTTTCTGTTCACTGAACTTTCGTTTCTGGATCGATTCGAGGCGGCGGCGAAGGCGGGTTTCAAAGGCGTCGAGTTCCTCAACCCGTTCGATGCGCCGAAGGCCGAAATCGCGGCCCGTCTGCAGACGCATGGGCTGACGCAGGCGTTGTTCAACATGGCTCACGGCGACTGGAGCAAAGGCGAGCGCGGCATGAGCGCGTTGCCGGGTCGCGAAGCGGAGTTCGAAAAGGCCGTGGCCGGCGCGCTCGACTATGCGCAGACGCTGGGGTGCAAGCGGCTGTTTGCGATGGCCGGACTGCGCCATCACGGCGCCGAGCGCAAAACCTACGTCGCAAATCTGAAGACGGCCGCTAAAATGTGCGCGCCGCACGGCATCGACATCATCATCGAGCCGATCAACACGCGGGATATCCCCGGCTACTTCCTCAACCTGACCGAAGACGCACGCTCGATCATCCACGAGGTCGGCGCGCCTAACGTCGGACTGCAGTTCGACTTGTATCACCGGCAGGTCATGCAGGGCGATGTCGTCACCGCGATCCGCGAGTTCGGCCACCTCGCAAAACACTACCAGATCGCCAGCCCGCCCGATCGCGGCGAGCCGGACGAGGGCGAACTCAACTACCGCTATCTGTTCCAGGAGATCGACCGCTCGGGCTTTCAGGGCTGGGTCGGGTGCGAATACAAACCGCGCAACGGGACGACCGCCGGTCTCGGCTGGGCCGAGCGCTGCGGCGTTACGTTGGGCTGAAAACGTCTGCAATGAACGACCCCGTGTTGGTTGGGCTGAGCGTTTCAGCGCGACCCAACATCACTTGAACCGACCGACATTGTTGGGTCGCGCTCGATTGCTCCGCATCGACGCTTGACCCAACCGACGGAAACGCCTGCGGCGTTCAGAGCAATCGGTCGGCACGATGAAGTATTGCGGTTCGTGCTGACCAATTGTCCAACGCCATTCACGCGCTGTGAGCCCGTAGCGCGGCGGCGGTGGCGAGTGGTGCCAGGACCAGCGAGACGAGGGAAATGGCGGTGAGAATAAGCAGCGGGGCAGTTTGACCACCGGCGGTCAATTGCTGCGCGTCGACGACGGAAACACCGAATATCAGCGTCGGCACATACAGCGGCAGCACCAGCAGCGCGATCAGAATGCCGCCCTTGCGCGCGGCCAACGCCAGCGCCGCACCGATCGCGCCGATCGCACTGATCGCGGGCGATCCCAACAACATGCCCGACAGCAACGGCACGTAAGACGACGGCTCGAGATTGAGCAACAGGCCCAACAGCGGCGTGGCGATCACGAGGGGCAGCGCGGCCATCAGCCAGTGCGCGACGATCTTGACGGCGACGACGAGTTCCAACGGCACAGGTGCCGTGCGCAGCACTGCCAACGATCCATCCTCATGATCGGCCTCGAACAGGCGCGACATCGACAGCAACGCCGACAGCAGCAACGCGATCCACAGCGCCCCCGGCGCGATGCGTGTGAGCAAAGCGGTGTCCGGCCCCAGCCCGAGCGGCAGCAGACTGACGACAATCAAATCGAAGCCGAGGGCGGTGCCGAGCGCCGCGCCATCGCGCATTGCAAGCCTCACCTCACGACGCAGCAATCCGCGCAGTGACGCGAGGGAGCCTGACGCCGTCGCTGGCTTGGCCCGGTCATCCACCTGTCTGCGCACCGTCTGTGCGGCTGCCGCCGGTCGCATCGTCGAGGCAATAGCGCCACAGGCCATCTGCGCCCTTGGCAAGCACTTCGCAGGAGATGCTCGCATGGCGGATCGAGCCATCCGGCTGCAGGCTGCGCCAGAGCACACGCAGCAGCGCCGTATCGGCCGCTGCCAGACACGTCAGAGTTTTTCCGGCCAAAGTATATGGGCCCGCGAAGCCACGATCGAACGCGGCACCGATCGCCTGCAACCCCGTGGAGATCGTAATCCCATCGAAGGTATGCACGGCGTCGTCGGCATAGAGGCGCATCAGCGCGGCCTTGTCGCGCGCGTTATACGCTGCCTGAAACGCCGCCGTGATGTCTTCGGGTGACGACACCGCCATGGCCTACTCCAGCGCCCGCTTGTCGACCACGCGGCGGGCCTTGCCTTGACTGCGCTCGACGCCGCCGGGTTCGAGCACGGTGACCTTGGCGCTGGACCCGATGACTTCTTTGATGTGATGGCCGAGCAGTACCGCCGCCGCGGCGCGCGCGTCGTGCGTCGTCGCATTTGGTGTGGCTTCGACCAGCACCTCCATCTCGTCGAGGCGGTTGGCGCGCGTGAGAACGACCTGATAGTGACCACTCAAGCCCGGTGTCTTCAACAGGAGTTCCTCGATCTGCGTCGGGAACACATTGACGCCGCGCACGATCATCATGTCGTCGGTGCGGCCGGTGACTTTCTCCATGCGGCGGAGCGTCCGCGCCGTGCCCGGCAGCAGCCGCGTCAGATCGCGGGTGCGATAGCGGATGACCGGCATCGCCTCCTTGGTGAGCGACGTAAAAACCAATTCGCCCTTCTCGCCGTCCGGCAGCACGCGGCCCGTGGCGGGATCGATGATCTCGGGATAGAAGTGATCTTCCCAGATGTGCAACCCGTCCTTGCTCTCGACGCACTCGTTGGCGACGCCAGGACCCATGACTTCGCTCAGACCATAGATGTCGACGGCGTGCATATCGAAAGCCGCCTCGATCTCGGTGCGCATGCCGTTGGTCCACGGTTCCGCGCCGAAGATGCCGACCTTCAGCGACGTCTTGCGGGGGTCAAGGCCCTGACGCTTGAACTCGTCAAGAATCGAGAGGCAATAAGACGGCGTCACCGTGATCACATCGGGCTTGAAATCCTCGATGAGTTGGACCTGTCGCTCGGTCATCCCGCCAGAAATCGGCACGACGGTCATGCCGAAGCGCTCGGCACCCATGTGCACGCCCAGGCCGCCCGTGAACAGACCGTAGCCATAGGCGTTGTGCAGCATCATGCCGCGCCGCGCACCCGAAGCCCTGAGCGAGCGACCGATCAATTCGGCCCATGTTTCGATATCGCGTGCGGTGTAGCCGACCACCGTCGGCTTGCCTGTCGTGCCAGACGAGGCGTGAATGCGCGCCACCTTCTCGCGCGGCACGGCGAACAAGCCGAACGGATAGTTGGCGCGCAGATCGGCTTTGGCCGTGAACGGAAATTTGGCCAGATCCGCTAGACTGGTGAGATCGTCCGGCTTGACCCCGGCAGCATCGAAGGCGCGCCGGTAGTGGGCGACGTTCTCATAGGCATGACGCAGCGACCATTTCAGGCGGTGCAACTGCAGGTCGCGAATGACCTCGACCGGGGACATCTCCACCGGATCGAGTTCGAACGGTTGCGGTGTGAGATCGAGCACCTGTTCCCCTGGGGCAAGTTGTGTTGTGTCTCGCCCACTATAGCGAGGCTGTCGGTATCGGCGAAAGGGACTTCTCGCGCGCCTGCTGGATCAGCGGTTCGTCTCAGGCTATATCGGGCGCATACAAACGGGGACAGGACTGATGACGATCCACATCGAACGGCTGACCGGCGATGAAATGCCGGCCGCTCTACCGGCACTCGCACGATTGCGGATTTCCGAGTTTCTCGACTGGCCGTACTTGTATAACGGCACACTCGCCTACGAAGAGAAATACCTGCACGATTTCTCGGCGGCGAACGGCGCGGTCATCGTGGTGGCACGCAATGGCGATGATATCGTGGGCGTCAGTACAGGCGCGCCGCTGGCCCACCATCAGAGCGAGTTCGGCGAACCGTTCCGTGCTGCGGGCCTGGACGTCAGCCGGATTTTCTACTTCGGCGAGTCGGTGCTCAATCCGATGTTCCGCGGCAAAGGCATCGGGCACCGTTTTTTCGACGAGCGCGAGACTCATGCCCGCAGCCTCGGCCGTTTCTCCCACGCAACCTTCTGCAGCGTCGTCAGACCCGACGATCATCCCGATCGTCCGCCCAACGCCTTGCCGCTCGATAGCTTCTGGCTCAAGCGCGGCTATCAGAAAATCGATGGACTTGTCGCCCACTTCGCCTGGCCGGACGTCGGCGCGCTGGTAGAAACCTCCAAACCGATGCAATTCTGGATGCGCGCGCTTTGACATCGGACGCGGCGACATTCCCTCCGTCCAAAGTGCGGATCGCCGCCGCGCAATACCCGCTCGACCAGTTCGCCACCCTCGACGGATGTCGCGACAAGCTCGCGCGATGGGTCGGCGATGCCGCCCAGGATGGTGCGGAACTGCTGGTCTTTCCCGAGTATGGCGCGATGGAATTCGCCGCGCCGGATGCCGCCAGCGCCGGCGATCTCGCGGCATCCTTGAACGCAGCGTCCGACGGCATGGCGGTAATGGAGACCGTGTATTCGTCACTCGCCCGCCGTCACAATGTGCATATTCTGGCAGCCAGCGGCCCCTGCCGCCAGCACGACGGCTGCTTCGTCAATCGCTCGAAACTGTTTGCGCCGTCTGGCGTTTACGCTCAGCAAGACAAATTGATGATGACTCCGTTCGAGATCGACTGGGGGATTTCAGCTGGCACAAAGTTGCGGGTGTTCGAAACCAAGATCGGCACGATCGGCATCGCTATCTGTTACGACAGCGAGTTCCCGCTGCTTGTTCGCGCTTTGTGCGACGCCGGTGCCGACATCATCCTCATCCCCTCGTGCACCGAATTTATGTCCGGATACACCCGCGTCCGCACTGCGGCGCTCGCGCGGGCACTCGAAAATGGATGTGTCACGGTGCAATCGCCGACCATCGGCAACGCGCTCTGGTCACCCGCTGTGGATCGCAACAGCGGCATTGCCGGAATTTTCGTGCCGTCCGAACACGGATTTTCGGAGACAGGCATTCTCGCAGAAGGCGTCGCCTCCAGAGTCGGCTGGGTCACGGCAACCGTCGACCTTGCGCACCTGCAGCAGCTTCGATCCTCCGGCGAAATGCGCAACAAGTCAGACTGGATGCATCAGCCGGGCGCGGGTGGGACGACGGTACCCGTCGAACGCTGCATATTGCGCTGAACTCGGGCGCTTCCCGGCTCGGCCGCTGACGGCCCGCATCGGTGCATTGCAGAAGCTCGCACGTCGCAGGACAGACCCGCCCGCGATTTGCCATGATGTGACGTTACTTTCTCGACAGCAACTGCCCAAATTTCTGCCGAAGTGCCGCGGGATTATCGACAGCTCGAGTACGGCGAGTAGTTCAGATGGCGACGAGTGATCGCGCTCAGGTCGGATACGCATCCGCCGCCGGCGCTCCATCAGATCAGTCAGATCAGGAAGATCGCTCGATGCGGCGAGAGCGCCGTATTGCCGAATACCAGTCGAACATTCGCCCACGCATTGCAGCCTTCACGGCGAGCACGCCCGTGTTCGAGGATCTGGCCGACAGTTTCCCCGGCCTCCTGTTCGCACTCGCTTCCAACTACAACGACGGCAGGCCACGCGAGCGCGCGCTGGCGCTGGCTCATCAAGGCATGAGTTTGCGGCACATCGGCGATGCCTTGGGGCTTCCCTTGTGGCTGCGCCGTTTGCCATCCGCCGCCTATACGGAATTGTTCGCTCAGTTGCCGATGGACGCAGACTTTGGGCTGCGCCTCGGGTCGTTCGTGCCGACCGACCGGCGGCGCTCGGCCGCTTGGCTGTCGGGTGTTTCCGACGCCTATCTGGTGGGTGGGCGTGACCTTGCGCTGTGGACGGCACGCGCCTGGAGTACGCTCACGTCGGCAGTGCCGCCGAACCGTGCGGGCATGGTCGCCGCGTTCTATTGGTTCTCACTCAATCCCGGCACGCACGGCCATGCACTGTTGCGCGGCGGCTTCGATCCGCGCATGTCGGCGAGTGGCACCGCGGAAGAATTCAATATCTGGCTCAAACGCATCGCGCTCGTGGAGTGGCTCGGTACCGGCTCGCTCGCGCCGTGGATCCCGGATGCCCATATCGGTGCTTACCAATTCGTGATGCTGCGCCGGGCCGAAGATTTCATCGCGGCGGCAGCCGAACTCGATAATTGCCTCGAGCAGTTCGCGCCGCGCCTTTCGAACGGCGTGTCAACGGTCGCCAGCATCTCACGCGGCGGGCGCATGGTCGCGTGCATCGAAATCGGCCTGCACGAAACCGACCCCGCGATGCCCGCCATCGTGCAGTTGCGCGGCTACAAGAATAAGCGCGTTCCGACCGAGATTTGGCGCAAGGCGTACGATTGGATGTCGCATGCGCCGATCGAGCCCTTCGCCTCGGATCGTTTGACACCGTCTGCGGCAGATCGCACGCTGGCACGGCAGCGACTGTGGGAACCCTATCTGATGGCATTGGAGGAACACTCCGATCCGGCTGGCAAAGTCGCGGCCCAGCGCCTGCGGCGCACACTCATGCCGAGGCTGCGCACGGCACCCGTCGCCCGGCGTCCGGCGGTACCGATCGAGGCCATGTGCGGCGTGCCGGCGGAAAGGCAGCCGACGATGCTGCAACGCGTGCGGGAGCACATCGCGACGCTCACCGGGTTTCAACATGCCGAGCACGAGTTGCTGCGGTGGGACTCTATCGAGCGGCTGGAAGTGGCGCTGCGCGGCCGACGGCCGCGTTGATGAGGTTACCGCTGCCTGAAAGCGCCGAAGCGCATGCCGAGGTAGCTGGCGACCATCGAACAGCCGCTCGAAACGAACGTGGCCAGTGCGCTGTCCGTCTGCGGACGCACGAACAACACGAACGCAAAGACTGCAAAGTTGATCACCGCCGAGGTCGAGGCGACCCCCAGGTATTTGACGAATTCGGCCAGCGACGGCTTGGCCGCGACGGCAAACGTGAACCTGCGATGCGCCAGCCAACCGGCGACGGTGGCAAAACACATGCTGACGAGGCGCGACGGTAACGGAGGCCACCCCGCCACAATCATCAATAGCTTCAGCACGCCGACATCAACCACGAACGCCAGTGACCCGGAGCCCAGAAAGCCCAGCCAATGCTTGAGCCCGCGTGTCGTGGACCGCGGCAGCCCAGCGTCGTCGGTCATGCTTTCATCCCAGCTTCGGACCAGTCGATCACCGCTCCGTCCGCCGCCCGCACCGCGTGCCATATTCGCGATGGCAGCGCGTCGAGTTGCATCAGGCCGTCATGCTCCTGTTGCCGGCGCTCGACGACCGGATCGAGTGCCGCAAGCGCCGCGTCGGCATAGCCGGGGTGGCACATCACGATCGAGAGCCCGGTGGCTTCCTGTGGCGCGCGGTCGAGTTCGGCGTTGATTTCGGCCTGATAGGATGCCGTGGTGTCGAAGGCCGAATAGCCGGCGAAACGGGTGTTCGTCACGATTTGACGCGTTCGCGCGGCACGGCTGAACCCGGATGCCAGCAGCTTCACAGTCAGCGCCTTGGCGCCCGCCAGCCCGCGTGACAACAACTGGCCCGCGCCGTCGGAGGGATCGCGGAGCAACGGCGGCCGGCTCGGATAGCGCGCCGCAAGTTCCGCCAGCAGCGCCGGGCGGATCACTGGCAGCACCTGCACGTGCTGATGACCATCGACGTGATCGGGCGCGCATCCCAGATGACGCTCGAACAGATCGAGCTGACGGCTGATTTCGCCGCGTATCTCGTCAGGCGACAGATGGCCGAGCAGGCTTGCGCGCATCAACCCGTTCAGCGAGGGGAACGCGCCATCGGGTGCCAGCCGCGGCATCGGGCCGGCAGGCGCGCCGAGCGTCAGATTGAGATGCAGCCCGACGGCGATGCGATCCCGGAACACCTTGAGGCGTGGAGCCGACGTCGGCCACTCCGGCATCGTCGTCATGACGCTGGTGGCCGACAGCCGCCGCTCGTAGGCCAGCGCCTCGATCGAACGCGACACGCCGTCGGTCATGGCGTAGTCGTCGGCGGTGAGAATGGGCAGCGTCACTGGTCACTCGGGGGTTGGCGCACGGTCGTATGCGACAGCGGATGGGCCGGTCGATCGGTGGCGCGGCGCAGCGATTGGTTCGTGCCGACGCCGATCTCGTCGGCGACGATGAACAGCGGCCGGCCCTTGGCTTCTTCGTAGATGCGACCGAGGTACTCGCCGATCACGCCGAGGGAGATCAGCTGGATGCCGCCGAAGAACATCACCGAAATCAGCAGGCTCGGAAAACCCGGCACGTCGTTGCCGAAGATCAAGGTGCGGATCAGAAATACGCTCAGATAACCGAAGGCTACGACCGACACCAGCAGGCCGAGATACGACCAGATGCGCAGCGGCACCGTCGAGAATGACACGATCCCGTCGAGCGCAAAATGAAACAGCTGGCGCGGTCGCCAGCGCGAGCCGCCACCGTCGAAGCGCGGCGGCACATGGTAGTCGACGCCTATCGTCTTGAAGCCTATCCAGGCATAGAGGCCCTTGTTGAACCGGGCGCGTTCGCCGAACTGGTTCATCGCCGCCACCGCCTTGCGATCCAGCAGCCGGAAATCGCCGGCGCCGTCTGGCAAGGTGGTGCCGCTCATGCTCTCGAACGTCTTGTAGAAGCCACGGCTGAACAGCCGGCGGAACGGGCTGTCCGACTGACGGTCGTCGCGTTGACCGTAGACGATGTCGTAACCGGCGCGCCACTTCTCGAGGAACAACGCGATGACGTCCGGCGGGTGCTGCAGATCAGCGTCCATGATGACGGCGGCATCGCCTGTCGCATACGAGAGGCCGGCCGCGACCGCCACTTCCTTACCGAAGTTGCGGCTCAGCACCACCGACTTGAACCTGACATCGGCGGCATTGAGCCGGGACAGAACATCGCGTGACCGGTCTCGTGAGCCATCGTCGATGAACAGCACGTCCCAGTCCATACCCGACGCATCCAGCACCGGTTTCAGCTTTTCGACCAACGCCTCGAGCCCGCGCTCTTCGTTGAAGACCGGGATGACGATCGACAATGTGCCACCAGCGCGCCGCGCGGAGACCTGCGACGCCTGCGGTCCAGAAGCCGTCGCGGCGGCGGGGGTCGGAGCGGATGCTGTCGTCGTCGGTTCCAAGTTGCAGATCACCCGTTGTTGACGCACCAGCGCCGATGTTCGCCGCGAGCGCGTTGGCACCGGCTCTCGACGCCTGCATAGGCGAGGGGCGGGACCTTGGCAAACGCGAGTGCGCGATATGGTCTACGTCTCGCGCCCGACGACACGGAGTGGAACGCGGCGGGTATTGCCGACGGTTTCGAGGGCCTTTTCGAGCAGGCGCACCAGCGTCGCCTTTTCCCTCGTCGACAAGCCCGCCAACATCTTCGACTGGATCACCCGGACGATCGGTTTGGCCTCGGCAAGCGCCACCTGTCCAGCCGGCTGCAGGTGCAGGCGACGGGACCGCCGGTCGCCCTTGGCGATTTCGCGCCGGACCAGGCCTTTGGCTTCCAGCCTGTCGACCACACCGCCAGTCGTGACCCGATCGAAGACGATGGCGGTGGCCAATGTGGCCTGGTCCAGACCCGGCCGCGCAGCAATCGCCGTCAGCGCCCCAAACTGCACCGACGTGAGTTCGCACCCGGCTTTGGCCATCTCGGAATCGAAGATGGCCTGCGACGCTTGATGCATGCGCCGGATGAGGTGTCCGGGCATGCGGTAGATCTCGAGGGGCGGCAATAGTCGAGCTTCGTCATTCGGTGGCGCGTCGGGACGATCGGCTTGCTTCAAGGTGCCACTCCCAGAGAACCGAGCTACAGCAAGTGCAGTTCGGTTACCGGCGATCGTCGAATGCACCGCCGTGCAATCAGGATATCGACGAGACGTTCAATGGCAAGACCAATCATGATCCATGTGATGTATAGTTTTCTTGGAATTGATCGCGGTCGGCGTCGCCGCCGATTGACTCCACGAATAGTTATGAACGATAACAATCAGACTACAAAAAGCCTGGTCAACAGGTCATAACGATGGATACCGGGCCATACCCCCGCATCATCCACGACGTCAGGGAAACGATCCTCTAAGGGAGTGAGACGATGTCTTCATTGCTTCGGAAACCAACATTGCGCGCCGTGATTTCGAGCGCCGCTCTCTGCGCGATGGCGACCGCCGCGAGCGCCCAACTCAAGGTCGGTATCACCGTGTCGCAAACCGGTCCGGCCGCCGCACTCGGCATTCCGCAGAAGAACACCGTCGCCCAATTGCCCAAGGAGATCGCGGGCCAATCCATCGAATACACGGTGCTCGACGACGCCACCGATCCGACCAAGGCCGTGGCCAACGCGCGCAAGATGATCGCGGAAAACAAAATCGATATTCTGATCGGCTCGTCGGCGACGCCGGCGACGGTCGCGTTGGTCGACGTCGCCGCCGAAACCAAGACGCCCTACTGCGCGATGGTGCCGACGAAGGGCACCGTCCAACCCATGGACGACAAGCGTAAGTGGGTGTTCAAAGCACCGCAGAACGACGCGATCATGGCCGAAGCTGTCGCCGATCACATGGCCGCTGCCGGCATCAAGTCGGTCGGCTTTCTCGGCTACACCGACGGTTACGGCCAGGGCTGGCTCGACGAGGCCAATGCCATCTTTCCAAAGAAGGGCATCACCGTCGTCGCGACTGAACGCTTCCAGCGCACCGACACCAGCGTGACCGCGCAGGGCTTGAAGATCCTCTCGACGAACCCGGATGCGGTGTTGATCGCGGCGTCGGGCACGGTCGCTGTCATGCCGCACAAGACCTTGAAAGAGCAGGGCTTCGCAAAGCCCATCTACCAGACGCACGGGATCTCGACGATGGAGTTCGTGCGCGTCGGCGGCAAAGACGTTGAAGGCACGATCTTCCCGGCTGGTCCTGTCGTGGTGGCCAGCTTGCTGCCGGACAGCCATCCGTCGAAGGCAGCCGGCCTCGCCTACATCAAGCAGTACGAAGACAACAACAAGTCGCCCTTCGCGGGCTTCGGTGCTCACCTTGCGGATTGCACGACGTTGATGCTGGCAGGCGTGCAGCCGGCGCTCACGAAGGCGAAGCCCGGCACCGACGAGTTCCGTGCAGCGCTTCGAGATGCCGTCGAAACCTCGAAAGAGGTGGTGGCCACACACGGCGTCTACACGTTCTCGCCGACCGACCATGCCGGCCTCGACAAACGCAGCCGCGTGCTGATCAAAGTCGACGGCGGCAAGTGGACGCTGGTGCCGGAGACGAAGTAGTCGACCTTTACGTGCGTTACGACAGACATCACCAAACCGACCCTGAGGGTCCCCCTCTCCCCTCGCGGGGAGGGGGATGGGGTGGGGGGCTCACTTCGCGATGCCACTATCTCACCAGCTCCCCCACCCTGTCCCTCCGCCGCAAAGGGCGAGGGCATCCGATCGAGTTGATGGCTGCCATCACGCTCAGCTGTTGACCGTTTATCTTCCGCCCCGACACTGCCGAGCAAATGTAAACGTTTCCTCGCCCTTTGCGGGGGCGAGACCGGCTGGTGCGGACGTCGCGTGTCTTGCGACCCTTGCTGATCTGGCTTCGCGGCACTGCAACCAGGGAGCGGCGGCATGAATGGCACGATCGCACTTTTTCTGGCGCAAGACGGCATCATCAACGGCGCGATCTATGCGCTCGTCGGCGTGACGCTGGTGCTGGTGTTTGCCGTTACCCGCGTTATCTTCGTGCCGCAGGGCGAATTCATCGCGTGGGCGGCGCTGACGGTCGCAGCCCTCGAAGCAGGCACCGTGCCGGGGACGGCATGGTTGCTGCTGGTGCTGGGCATCGCGACGGCCGCGCTCGAAGTCGTTCGCGAAGGGCGTCGATTGACCATCCGTCGCGTCGCCACGATGCTCGGCTTCGATCTCGCCTTGCCCGCCGGTTTACTGCTGGCCGTTATCTGGCTGGCACCGCTCAAGCTCGGTCTCGCGTTCAACGCGGCGATGACGCTGGCGCTGTTGATCCCGATGGGCCCGCTGCTCTATCGCCTGGCGTTTCAACCATTGGCCGACGCCTCCGTGCTGGTGCTGCTGATTGCCTCCATCGGCGTCCACTTTGCGCTCGTCGGGCTGGGGCTGGTGTTCTTCGGTGCCGAGGGCGTTCGCACCACGCCGCTGCTATCAGGCACTTTTCCGGCAGGCCCTCTCGTCGTGAAATGGCAGAGCATCGGCGTTCTCGTCGTCACCGTGCTCGTGCTGATCGGGCTCTATGCGTTCTTCGAGCGGACGATGATGGGCAAAGCCCTGCGCGCCACCGCCGTCAACCGTCTGGGCGCGCGGCTCGTCGGCATCCCCGTCGCCTCGACCGGCCGCATCGCCTTCGCGCTGGCGGCGGCAATCGGTGCGGTTTCCGGCATTCTGATCGGCTCGTTGACCACGATCTACTACGACTCGGGCTTTCTGATCGGTCTCAAAGGTTTCGTCGCAGCCATCATCGCCGGCTTGCACAGCTATCCTCTGACGGCGCTAGCGGCGCTGTTGGTCGGGCTCCTCGAATCCTACTCAGCGTTCTTCGCCAGCGCGTTCAAGGAGGTGATCGTGTTCTCGATCATCCTGCCGGTGTTGATCTGGCGCTCTCTCGCGAGCGGGCCACACCACGACGAAGACGAGGAGGCGTGAGATGAGTGCGCGTCTCAAAAGTTGGCTGCCGCGTGTCGTCGCGATTTTAGCCATAGCGATCTTCCCGCTGATCCCCGGCGTGCCAGAGTTCTGGGTGACGCTTGCCGGTTACATCGGGCTATCGAGCCTCGTCGCCATCGGGTTGGTGTTGCTGACCGGCGTCGGCGGCATGACGTCGTTCGGCCAGGCAGCGTTCGTGGGCTTTGGCGCCTATACGTCGGCCGTGCTGACGACAAAGTTTGGCCTCTCGCCGTGGGCGACACTGCCGTTCGCGTTGCTGTCGACCGGCCTGATGGCGTTGCTGATCGGCGTGGTGACGGCGAAACTGTCCGGCCACTACCTGCCGCTCGGCACCATCGCCTGGGGCATCAGCTTCTTCTATATGTTCGGCAACATCGAAGCGCTCGGCCGCTATGACGGCATCTCCGGCCTGCCGGCGTTTTCGATCGGCGGCACATCACTGATCAGCGCGCGCGCCGTGTTCTATCCGATCTGGATCTCAGTGCTGATTGCGGTCGTGCTGAGCGAAAATCTGCTCGACAGCCGGATGGGCCGCGCCGTGCGAGCGTTGCGTGGCGGCAGCGTGGCGGCCGAGAGTTTCGGCGTCGATACGGCGCGCGCGAAGCTGGTGATCTTCGTTTATGCGGCGCTGCTTGCCGGCCTTGCCGGTTGGCTCTATGCGCATGTGCAGCGGTCGGTCAGCCCATCGCCGTTCGGCATTAACGCGGGCATCGAATACTTGTTGATGGCCGTGCTCGGCGGCTCCGGCTATGTGGTTGGCGGCGTGCTCGGCGCGACCATCGTCACGGTGCTCAAAGACCAGCTGCAGAATATTCTGCCGAAGCTGATCGGCACGGGCGGGAACTTCGAATCCATCGTGTTCGGCATTCTGATGGTCGCCGTGTTGCAATTGGCGCGGCAGGGGTTATGGCCGTTCATTCTGGCACTGCTGCCCAGGCCTGCCGACAAGACCATCAACGCCAGCGCTCCAGCGTTGTCGCATCGGCAAGCACCGGATCGCGGAGCGCCGTTGCTTTCGGTCGACAAAGCCCGCAAGGAATTCGGTGGCCTGGTTGCCGTCAACGATGTCAGCTTCACGGTCAAGGGCGGCGAGATCGTCGGACTGATCGGGCCCAACGGCGCAGGCAAGAGCACGCTGTTCAACCTGCTCACCGGCGTGCTCGGCGCGACATCGGGCGAGGTGCGATATCGCGGCGAGCGCATCGATGGCATGCCGGCGCGGGACATCGCCAAACAGGGCATCGCGCGCACATTCCAGCACGTGAAGCTCGTCGCGTCGATGTCGGTGCTCGAGAACGTGGCCATCGGCGCACACCTGCGCACGCGACCGGGCGTCGTATCGTCGATGCTCCGGCTCGACCGTGGCGAGGAAGCGCGTATGCTGGCCGAGGCGGCGCGTCAGCTGCAGCGTGTCGGGCTCGGCGAACATCTGCACAAACCGGCGGGATCGTTGGCGCTCGGGCAACAGCGCATCGCCGAGATCGCGCGCGCGCTGTGTCTCGATCCGGCGCTGCTGCTGCTCGACGAACCGGCGGCCGGGCTACGCTTCAACGAGAAGCAACAACTGGCCGGACTGCTGTCGCGATTGCGCGCCGACGGCATGACGATCCTGCTCGTTGAACACGACATGGACTTCGTGATGCGGCTGACCGACCACATCGTCGTGCTGGTGTTCGGCACCAAGATCGCCGAGGGCACACCCGCTGCGATCGCCACCAACCCGCAGGTTCTCGAAGCCTATCTGGGAGGTGTCGAATGAGTGGGCCGATCCTCAGCGTCGCGAACCTTTCGGTGAGTTACGGACGCGTCGAAGCGGTGCGGAACGTGTCGCTGGAGATTGCCGAGGGCTCGATCGTCACCGTCATCGGGGCCAATGGCGCCGGCAAGACGACGCTGATGAACGCCATCATGGGGGTGCTGCCGTCGACGGGGGACATAACGCTCGACGGCAAACTGCTGGGCCGCAGCCTCGTGGAAGAAAGGGTCAATACCGGCCTCTGTCTGGTGCCCGAAAAGCGCGAACTGTTTTCCACCATGAGCGTCGAGGACAACCTCCGCCTCGGGGCCTACCGCTTCGGCTCGGGTGCGGTCGCCGATGGCTTTCGCGACGTGTTCGCACGTTTTCCGCGGCTCGAGGAGCGGCGTCGGCAGGAGGCCGGCACGTTGTCGGGCGGCGAGCGGCAGATGCTGGCGATGGGGCGCGCGCTAATGAGCAAGCCGCGCCTGTTGATGCTCGACGAACCCAGTCTCGGCCTCGCCCCGTTGATCGTAAAAGAGATCTTTCACATCGTCACCGATCTCAGCAAGGCCGGCGTGTCGATCCTGGTGGTAGAGCAGAATGCCCGCGCCGCCCTCCAGGTCGCCGACCACGCCTACGTGATGGAACTCGGTGCGTTCACGATGAACGGCCCGGCCGCCGCACTGGCAGCCGACAAAGGCGTGATCGAAAGCTATCTCGGCCTCGGCGGCGGCAAGCACAACTAAGCGCGCCCCCCACCGCCAGATACCGCTCAATCGAGCAAATATGCACCGTAGGCGGCGTTTGCCATTTTGTTGTCACTCACCTTGCCTGCCGCGATTAAAAGCCGGCAAATCGCATCCTCGCGGCGGCGTTTGGATTAACTTGGGCGCGCGGGCGGTGTAGGTTGGGTCAAGCGGTTCAGTGCGACCCAACCTTTCCGGAAGGAGCAAGCGCTGTTGGGTCGCGCAAATGCTTGACCCAACCTACATGTCTCTTCTGAAGTTAGCTTCGACACCTCCGGTGGTCGAATGGCAGCCTCAAGCCCCAAGCAGCTGCCCGCCATCGACCGCGATCACTTGGCCCGTCACCCAGCGTGCCGCAGGCGAGGCCAGGAACAGCACCACGTCGGCGACTTCTTCGGGGTATCCGAGGCGTCCGAACGGGATGCTCTTGAGGATCGCGCCATACAGCGCCGGGTTCGAATTCTTGCGCTCCTCCCAGGTACCTCCGGGAAACTCGATTGAACCAGGGGCCACCGAATTGACCCGCACGCCCTGCCGCGCGAGCGCCGCCGCCTGCGACGTCGTGTAATGCATGACGGTAGCCTTGGCTGCGCCGTAGGCCGCCGTGCGCACCGACGGCCTGAAGCCCGAGATCGAGGTGATATTGACGATCGCCGGGCCTTTACCTTTCAGCAAAAACGGCAGCGCCGCCTGCGAGGCCCGCACCGTCGCCAGCACGTCTACCGACAGGCTCGCGGCCCAGCCGTCTTCGCTGTCGCCCACGCCGAAACCGCTGGCGTTGTTGATCAACACGTCGATGCCACCGAGTGCCGTTGCCGCCGCAGGCACGTACGCGGCGATGGCGGCAGCGTTGGACAGATCGCACGCGGCCGCGTGCATCGTGCCAGGCCCCGCTGCCTGCAGCTCGGCCTTGGTCGCCTCCAGCGTTGCCGCGCCACGCGCGCAGATCGAAACACTGGCACCAGCCTTCGCGAAGGCCATCGCGATCGAACGCCCGATGCCACGACTGCCGCCGCACACCATGACCTTGCGGCCTGTCATATCGTTGGTCATCGGTGTGGTCCTTCAATGCGCGAAACCGGTCGAGTAATCTCCGCCACCATAGTGTTCCCCGCTGAGACCAGCAATCCGGGAGGTGGTCAGCTACGCCGCCATTCCCCTCTCGCCGTCGCCTTCGATGGGGAGAAGGTGGGCGAAGCCTGCGGCAGCCGCTTGTTCGACGCCAATATTCCGATGTCCGCCACTCGCCACGATCAGATCAATACGTTGCATATCGTCACTTTTGACCCACAGCGGTCATGAGCAGCGACGCGCTAACGCTGCCCGATGCCCATGGCGTGTTCCGGCCTAGGCGACTGACGTTGGCGGTTCGGTTGGCGTCAATTTCTGCTATTCATACATGATTGCGATCATCACATAGCGCAGTTGAAAACGAGAATCCGAAGTCGGTTCCTAGAATTTTCCGAATAACTCGTCGATGGCAATTGCCTTTTTTCGCCTAATATCTTTCTTGTACGCAGCCTTAAGTTTTGTCGCCATCGCCCGGCACCATTTCTGGTTCTTCAAGTCCCGCTTATAGTCGAATACCCCATCTTCCTGTAGATCAGCGACCTCTGCCTCTAAGTCATCAATAGTAGTTTCAACAAGGCCAGATACGAGCTTGACGAACTCATCGATATTCCCATTTTTAACGATTTTATCAGGAGTTGAAATCAATTGACGGCCTTTTTCTGAGTCTGTGATGATTTCCGAAACAGCATATGCAAGAAAATATTTTGTCAGAGCGTAGTGACCGAAAGGCTTATCCGCGAAATCGTCGGAATGTTTATCAATCATCGCAAGCAGCTCGACGAATAAGACGATCTTTGCTCCCGTCACATCGGCTCTGCCGAAAATTTTCGAGTGGGCTTCATCCATCACCTTATATTTCTGGTGACACGCCCATGGCTCTCTCAAATCTATGGCAAGGAGCGCTAAACCAGCGTCCTCATTCGAAATGCAAACCTTCCCCTTGTTATTTTCACCCCTCTTCACTTCGTAAACGTAGTTCTTCAGGTTCAGCTGCCCAACTTCTTGCTGAAGCCGCTGTTGAACGCCGTGATTGGATCGCATATCACGCGGCTTAATAGCATTTTGGTTATTACTATTCTGCGTGATCTGTTCACCAAGTGCGTTCGCACCACCGAGCGCCACAATCTTCACCAATATTTTCAGGTCCTGAGATATGCTCGACTTTGCTCGAAGCAATGAACTCAGGCTCTGCGCACCATTAACGACCACGTAGTCTTGCACTTCGAGAGAACCCTTTTTGGATTCATCAAAGCTCTCGCACAATAGCGTCACTCCATTGTGGTAAAGGGGAAAATTTTTATGTTCTTTTTTGTCTCGGATACTCTCAAGGAGCGCCTTGTTGACTTTTGTGTTTCCAAGCGATAGTCGAACGTTGAGGCTAAAAAGGGATCCATCTGCAATACCTGTCAGATGAGTCATCTGCAAGGCGTTGGCCAAAAATATTCGCGCAGATACTCCTTCTGATGTTTGATACTTAATAACCTCAGTGTCGGTGGTGTCGAACGCAAATTTCTCATTGATTCCTGTTGGTGCTTCTACGTCAACGTATTCGGAGACGATGCGCGAAGCGTCGTAGATAGAAACGTTTTTTAAAGTTTTAGAGTATTCCTTTCCATCATCATTTATTAGAATATTCGTGCAGAATACTCCTTCAACTCGGTATCCTCTCTCGATTTTACCCTTAACGTCGTTTCTAATTATGGCGGCCTTTAAATCTGAATTGGCTTTGCCATCGAGGAGGGCTTGTACGTTGGCAGCATCGGAAAACTGAACAAGCGTTCCTGAGAATTCCTTCAGCTCAACATCACCGAGCGTGGCTTTGTCTTTTTGTTTGATTTTGGACTGAAAAACGTAAATCTCCTCCAGGATATCGTTGACGAGAATTGCATCCACGCCTTTATCCTGCTTCGCATCTACGCAAGCATCATCCGCATCTTGCGAATCCTGTCTAAAAATGTGCTCAAGTATCCATCTCAAGAACTGAATCGATTCTGTCGGTGCTCGCTTCACGTAAGGCTTCAACAGATTCTGTGTGAGATTAGCGAACTTCAGGTCGCTTACTTCCATGCGAGGCTTCCTTCAGCATTGGTTGCCGATGTCCGAGGACATCATCAAGTCACGTCACACCCTCGTCAACACCAAGGCCACGCTCGTTCGCTACTGTATAAACAGGACTTCTCGCTCCGCCGCATCGTCCGGTTATGGCCCAAACCGCTTTCGCTCTTTTTCAACGTTGCTCCGGTTGCTAACGCAGCATCAGCGGACGCACTTTGCGAGCCTTGGACTCGTTACGCGCCCCTACGCCAACCACCTCTTCCGGCGCTTGTAGCTCTTCACGTC
>JANYHG010000037.1 GCA_025359165.1 Hyphomicrobiaceae bacterium | reverse complement strand
CGGCAATCTGCAGCGCGCGTTCAGCCTTCGAGAAAAGGCCGTGATTGCGGATCGGATCGCTCTTCTCCAGTTCGCTCACGGCAGTGTTTTGGATGTTATGTTTCTTTGCCCAATGCTTGCGGATGTCGGTGAGATCGGTGCTGCTGGCCTCCATCTCGTCTGCTTTAAGTCGCTCGAGTTCGGTTTTCCGCAATGTCACCTTCCAACTGCCAAGGCCGATTTTTTGCCCCTGTTGCGGCCAACGCACCAACTCGAGATCGGACAGAACGCCAGCGAGCTGGTTCATGGCGAGGCCGCGCCCGCTCTCCTCCGCATTGTTCGGGTCGCAACTGTAGAGGTTCGGGATAACGAAATACGAAGCCTTCTTGTGATGGATGAAGTGGCTGCGCACCCATTCCTTGTCGGCATTCGGCGCACGCGAGATGGCGGCGTCGATAGCATCACTGATTTGTCGAACCACGGCCCCCGATGGCCGCACCGGGGGTGCCTCTCGCTCCGGATTGATCGCGGCGAGCGCCAGCAATCCGAGATCGATCCCGACAGTCGCCAGCAGTGCGATCAAGTCCCGGCCGGTGATCGGCTCGCCGTCCGAGGTGCTGCCGCCTGCACGACCGGTAAACAGATAACTGAACAAACTGGTGGTATACGCGCCGATATTCTTCCAGAGATTTTTAACGGCATTGGCGACACCCGCCGGGCCTTCGTTGAAGACGGCTTCCCGCAATCGCAATTGGGCCGGCTGCTCGGCCTGTGTCGCAGCCTGGATCAGCCGCTGCGCCAAGGTTGGATCGGAGCAGGCACCCGCCGTGCCCGCCGGAACCGACACCGAGGCCGCCAGCGCCCGCATGTCGGCACCGGTCGATTTGCCGAGTTCATTGCTGCGCGCCACGATATTCCGCGCGCGGCCTCGGATGTCGGAGGCCTTGGCTTCAAAGCGCTTCTGGCGTTCTTCGACGGTGCCGCCTTCGAGACCTTCAGCGGCTTTCTTCAGCTCTTCGACGTCGGCTTGAACCGGGCCGAGCCACGACCGCGTCATGCCATCGCGCAAACTCGTGACGCTGTCACGCACGCTTCGGCGGGCGTTGTACAGCGGGCCGCGCCCGGCACCGGAGGCGGTCCCGCAGCTGCCACCACTGGCTTCTTCTCGCGACATCTGGCCGTCCGACCACTGTACGACGCTGTCGAGTTGGCCGCGCACGGCATCCAGCCTTGCCGAGATGATGCCGCTCGCGTCGCGTGCATCTTCGGTCAATCCGGACAATCCCGTGCGTGTCGCCTCTTCGCCCGAGATCAAGCTCCACCAGAAGCCGTAGCCAAAACCGATCGACCAGAGTGCAAGAAAGACATACAGCGGAAACGTGATCAGGCGGTCTTTGGTTGACCGGCCGACACCGAAGCTTTCGCGCAGCATGAGCCACATCAGGAATGTCAGAGCCACCACGACACTGACCACCAGGATGTCGTTGGTAATGGAGAACCCTTCGCCGGCAGGCTTTGCCGAACTCGAAGCCACTCCGACGATGAAATCGCGCATGCCGTGCCAGGTAGCGTAGCCCGAAATGACCAGCAGCATGATCGAGGCGACGCCGATCAGCGTATTGCGACCGAAAATGTAATCGATGGCCCGCCCGAGACGCGGCGGCGCGTGCGCCGAATGACTATCCGCCATTATACTTCCCCCCGACGTCCCCACTCGACTGCTGTTGTAGCGCGGCGTCGGCGGATAGGCGAGGGGTGATCACGGGAGTACACAACCCGGCGGAACAGCCGCTTGCGGACAGGCGTTCGCCATGTGCACAGCCGGGAACAGGCGCACTGGCTCTCGCCATGAATTCAGTTGCCCCCGGCTGCGCCGGGCGATAGCCAAACCTGCGCATCGCAGACGTCACCCATATCTCCCAGGTCCCGCCGTCAGGTTTCCCCTTTCCCAGGTCTCCCTTTTCCATGTCTTCGAAATCCAGAGCTTCTACTGTGCTCGCCCGCCTCGACGCACTCGCCGCATCGGGAGAAATTCAAGCCGACAAGGCACAACGCGATGCGGCGATCGCGCTGGACGCATTGTCGTTGGAACTCAGACGTTGGCGTGCAGCGCGCCGCACCTCTTTCACCCGCCTGTTCGGCGGTACCGGCCCCGACGCGCCGCGCGGGCTCTACATCTGGGGGCAGGTGGGCCGTGGCAAGACAATGCTGATGGACATGTTCCACGAAAGCGTCGGGTTCAAACCACGCCGTCGCATCCATTTCCACGAGTTCATGGCGGAAGTTCACGACCGCATCGGCGCTGCTCGGGCGCACACGCCGGGTGATCCGATACCGCAAGTCGCAAAAGACATCGCGGCCGAAGCGAGTCTGCTGTGCTTCGACGAGTTTCATGTCACCGACATCGCCGACGCCATGATCTTGGGGCGCTTGTTCACGGCACTGTTTGCCGCCGAAGTCGTGGTCGTCGCCACGTCGAACGTGCCGCCCGAGAGGTTGTACAAAGACGGCCTTAACCGTCAGCTGTTCGTCCCGTTCATCGAACTGTTGGCCGCGAAAACCGCAAGCCTCGAATTGGTCGCGGCGAAAGACTTCAGGCTCGAAAAGTTGGCGGGGCATCCGCTCTATTTTTCGCCCCTCGACCGCGCGGCCCAAGCCTCGGTGCGAGAAAGTTTCGCCCGCCTCAGCGGCGCTGCAAAAGGCCAGCCGCGCGACCTTGAGGTCAAAGGGCGCAAGGTGCACGTGCCTGAAGCTGCCAACGGTGTCGCCTTGTTCGATTTTGACGATCTGTGCATGAAACCTTTGGGCGCGCTCGACTATCTCCATATTGCTCATGCGTTCCATACGCTCGTCATCACTAACGTTCCCGCACTGAACCGTGATCGCCGGGCCGAGGCGCGCCGTTTCATCACGCTGATCGACACCTTATACGATGCGCGAGTTGGCTTGGTTGTTTCTGCCGCAGCGGAACCGGATCAGATTTACCCGAGTGGGGACGAAGCGTTCTTGTTCGAGCGGACGACATCGCGGCTCATCGAAATGCGCAGCGAGAGCTATTTGAATTCGCGCGACCAACGTAAATCGGCGCTCAGCGACGAGTTCGCCGCGACAACGGCGATGCCGACGTGAATATAAGCCTGCATACCAGGAACGGAATTGCGACGTCGACGTTACCTCCCAGTTCGCACGAAAGTGCTTTATTTTGGGAGGTGACTTCAGGTGGAAGAGCAAACTTACAAGCGCGCGGCTTCGGATTTTACCCAGTCTATGGGTGACATGGCTGATACTGCCAAGGCGCAAGCTGCAAAAGCTGTTGATACCGCGCAGACGGCTGCAATCGATACCGTTGGTGATCTCGAAAAACGTATTCGCGACAATCCGACACAATCAGCATTGGTCGCCGCCGGCATCGGATTGGTGCTCGGCATCTTGCTGTCGCGCTGATCAATCAAGCATTTCGTGAAGGAACATGTCCATGCGGGATGTTGCCCTCTGGTTTGCCGGTGTGCCGATTTTTGTAATAATCATTCTGCATCTGACCGGCCTGCTTCATTAATCCAATTCAGGAGAACTGGTATGGCCGCATCACAACGAAGCGCGACCTCGAACTCGTCAGTTGCAGAAACAATCGAGGCTGTTGTGCGAACGCACCCTCTTTTGGTGGCCGGCTCGATCGTCGGTATGGGCTTTTTGGTTGGCGTTGCGATCTCGAAGCAATCGCGGCCACCGCGTCGGTTGCGCAATTTGCAGAACTGGGCGGGTACCGATATTCGTAGCCGCGAACTCGAGCGCACGATTGATCGGCTGGAAAACTTTGCCAATCGGAGCGCACCGCGCGCCTACGATCGCGCTTACGACACTGTGCGGGAAACCGTAACCAGTATCCCTGATACGATTTCTGCCATCGTTTCTGCTTGGCAGAACCGGGCGTCTGGAAAGATGGATGACGTGAAAGCTGCGATGCCGGACGTTGCCGACATCAAATCGGCAGCCGCGAACGCTGCGAAGAAATGGACTAAATAATTAGTACTTGAACGCACTTTCGCAATGCGCTGCAATCCGCAGCGCATTTTTTTTCATCCGCAGCGGCGCGACGCACCCACGATATATGGAACCAAACAAGTGCGCTGCTGTTTGTAGTCATCAGATACCAGATCAATTTTGGTTGGGAGAACTGCAATGAATGGCATTATCTATCTCGTCGGGCTGATCGTCGTCGTCCTCGCTATCTTGAGTTTTCTCGGCCTGCGCTGACATTTCCACTCTTTCTTTAGGAGGCTGATTTGAACGGAACAAATGCCGGTGTGGAAGCGCTCTCGGATAAAAAGGTCGCCGTACCCTCGGGAAGTTATGTCGACTTTCCAGCGGTATGGGCCGGCGCACTGCTTGCTCTCGCAGTTTCGTTCATTCTTTTATCTTTCGGAGCGGCAGTCGGATTTTCTGCGATATCGCCTTGGTCGACCACTTCGGCAGGTAAGCCATTGAGCTTTGGCGCAGCGTTCTGGGTCCTTTTGGTGGAAGCCTGGGCCTTTGCGCTGGGTGGTTATATCTCCGGCCGCATGCGGCATCGCTGGCAAGACGGCGTCCAGAGCGAAGTAACATTTCGCGACGGCGCACATGGATTGCTGACGTGGGGGCTGGCGATCGTGTTAGGTGCGCTCATCGCGGCGGCAGTTGCGGGTGTAGCCGGCCGCGGCATGCAGGATCAGTCACGTGCGGAGTCCTACAAGCTGAACGATCCCGCCGCCGCAATTCTCGACCCGTTGTTTCGTCCGGCAGACAACGCCGATCTCAGGACCGAACCTCGCCTTGAGGAAACGCGTGGAGAAGCCGCGCGCCTGCTGGCGACTTCAGTGACGAAAGACGGCATCTCCGTGCCGGACAGAACATATCTCACGCGCCTAGTGGTCGCGCGGACGGGTGTTGCCCCACCCGAAGCTGATACACGCATACAGGCTGCCATCAACAGGTCGAAAGACACTGCCAACAAAGTGCGCAAGGGTGGCGTAGTCGTCGGGTTCCTGACTGCCGCATCCCTCCTCATCGGGGCCGCAGTCGCGTGGTGGGCGGCAGCGCTCGGCGGACAGCATCGCGACGCCGGCACCGTGTGGTCCGTGTTCGGCGACATGTCGGCATCGTCGCGCAGGCCCTACGTTTAGGGCTCCCGTCAGCCGAGCTCGCGCGAATTGCAGTAGACGTTATCGAATTGAAGCGTAGATAAGCGTGCGGCCTGAGGTCAGCACGCTTTTTTCATTCCGGATCGCGCCCGTGCTTCGAGACATCTATCTTCGCCCGTTGGGACTGTTTCCATCGGCGCTGCATCTGACCGCCAAAGAGGTTTGGGGCGGACTACCGATGGCGGGCGGCTGGCTCGATTTTACGGCGTTGGAAATCATTGAGCGCAACGGTGCCAAGGTCGACCGCTACATCGCCGGCCTTGGCGAATTCTTCGAGCGCGACTGGGGACGGCGGACACTCAACGCGTCCGACATGTTCGAAGCGCTGCGCACACCGCGCCACCGCCTCGCCGGCCTGGCCCTCGACCGCCCCGTGTTGATGGGGATCGTCAACATAACGCCGGACAGTTTCTCCGACGGCGGCGCGCACTTCGATGCCCCGGCAGCTGTCGAACACGGACTGCGACTGGTCGCCGAAGGTGCCGATATTCTGGACGTGGGCGGCGAGTCGACCCGGCCCGGCGCGGCGGCGGTGAGCGAAGTCGAGGAAATCAGGCGCATCGTGCCAGTTGTCGCCGGATTGCGCGCGAAAACCGACGTGCGCATCTCGATCGACACACGAAAGTCAGCCGTAATGCGCGAGGCGGTGTCGGCAGGTGCCGATCTGGTCAACGACGTTTCCGCGCTGATGAACGATCCGCTGTCACTGGAAACCGCCGCCGATCTCGGTGTGCCCGTCGTGCTGATGCATGCGCAGGGCGATCCGCGCACCATGCAGCAAAATCCGACGTACGAGAATGTGCTGCTCGACGTGTTCGACTTTCTCGAGGCGCGCATAGATGCGGCCGTCCGCGCCGGCATTCCGCGCGAGCATCTGCTCGTCGATCCCGGTATAGGCTTCGGGAAGACGCTCCAGCACAATCTCGCTCTGATGAGCGGGTTGAGCCTGTTTCACGGCCTCGGCGTGCCGGTGCTGGTCGGTGCCTCCCGCAAGCGTTTTATCGGCACGCTGACAGGCGTCGAAACTGCTGCCGAGCGCGTTCACGGCTCGGTCGGCGCGGCTTTGGCAGCGGTGGCACAAGGCACCCAGATCGTCCGTGTCCACGACGTCGCCGCAACGAAAGCCGCGCTGGCCGTATTTCAAGCGAGTGCAGACGCGCGATAGTCGTCCGCTTTCATCGCTCAAGTTCGAGTGCAAAATCCACCTCAACTACAGCAACTGCCGCCGCCGGTCCCATCTGCGCCCGTCACACTTGCCGCGTTCTTGTCCGGCGGCAGATCCATGGCCGGATTTTCGGCGAAAAATCCATTCGGTTTCAGCATGAAACCGGCGGTTTCCACCGGCATCACCGGAAAGTCTTCGGGGCGGCAGAAATGCGTCGCGCCGAACGTGTGCCAGACCACGATGTTTTCGTTTTCGATCGCGCGGTTCTGGGCAATGAATTTCGGCAAGCCGTCGCCACCTGCGTGTTGGTTTGGGAAGTTGCCGCTCGCATAGCGCTCGGCCGGATCGTACTTCGTTACCCACAGATGCTTGGTGGCGAACCCGCCCCGTGACCGCATCGAGCAGCCCTCCTGCGCCAGCATCAAGGGCGATGCGCTTGCCGCCAGCTTGTACGCAGGCGCGTTGCCGACGCTGTTCTTGACGTTGGTGTTGCTGATCTTCCAGAACCGTCCGGTGCGGCCATCGGCTTCGCGGGCGGCGTCGCGCTCGCGGGCGAGGACGCGCGAGGTGGTGTCGAAGACGTTGCCGTGCGGGTTATCGCGACCCCACGGACGGGGTATGAACTCGTGTTCGGTGACGGTGTTCTTGGCACCGTCCACCATCATGTCGAGACGCGCATTGAAAAAATGCTGGTGGGTCGGGCCGCCGAGGCCTTCGGCCACCATGCCGCCCCAGGGGTAGCCGCTACCCGGCGCTACTGCCGCCGTCTGGATGATACCGGTCAGCTTCACTTCATGCTGGATGGATCCGTCCTGATAAAAATACCAGTAAAAGCCGTAGTCGTAATTGCCCACGGTCGCGAACGACGAGATCACGAGGCGGCGTGAACGGCGGACCTCGAACGTGTCATTGCGGAATTCGTAGTGTTTCCACAGCACGCCGTAGTCTTCTTCGTGCAAGCAAATGGCGTTCTTCATGACCGTTGGCACGCCGTAGTCGTCGGCCACCGGAACGTCGAAGTAATGGATGTGCCCCAGGCAATCGCAGCCGAGTTCGAGCGCGTTGGCGAGCTTGCCAAGACCATATTCGCCGGCATCGAAGGCGCTCTTCCAATAGTGGTTGGCGGTGGGGTCGGCGTAAGGCACGACCATTTCGGTGATCGAAGCGCGATACATGATCGGCCGTTGCTTCTTGCCGTCGCGGATGCCGATCTGATTGAGCACCAATCCCTCCCGCGCCGAGAAGCCGACGCGGAACGACCAGTTCTGCCAGCGCACCTGCCAGCCATCAACCGTGAAGCTCGGCCCAGCCGCCTGCACGATGTCGAGCGGTTTGATGTCCTTGCGTGTATTCGGATAGGCCGCGCGGTTATAGTTGCGCTTGGTCTTGGGGATCGGGATGATCTCCTTCTCGTCGACCAACTCGATCACTTTTTCCTCGATCAGATCGACTGTTGCGACCACGCCTTCGATGGGGTGGGCATAGCCGTTGTCCTTGATGTCCGAGCGCCAGTAGCTTACGGCGGTGACCAGCCGGCGTCCCTTTTCAATTTCGCGGTCGAAGTAGCCTGACGAGAACGGATCGACCTGCACCAGTTCGATGTCCTTTTCGGTCAACCCGCGCCGCTTCATGGCTTTGCGCCAGCCGGCGTCGGCTTTGACGATATCTCCGACTTTGAAGAATTCCTCGATGATGACCGGCGGCTGGCCATAGGGGTGCTGCTTGGCCGGATGTTCGAGCCAGGACGTGACGGCCTTCTTGTCGAGATCGACGATGCCGACGTGAACACGGCCGGTCTTGGTGTCGAATACGGTCGCGGCAGCGGCTCGCGGCAGTGGTTTGCCCGGCCCCCAGGTCAGCACGTCGGCCTTCACCGGCTCCTCGAGCTGCACGAACGCGAAGCGCGTGCTGGCGCTGAGTTTCTTCTGCTTCTTCAACAGGTCGCAGGCAAGAGTGATTTCAGCCTCGGAGAGCGGGTCCAGCGGATGCCGCGTGTCGGGCATGGTCTTGGTGGCGGAGGTTGTCTTGGTCATGAGGACACCGTGATGGGAGAATTGCCCCAGCGAACACCGCTGCGTCTGGTAAGGTCAAGAGCAAATGGTGCTGCAAATGGTGCAGCCTGCCGTCACGTCGATTTCCCGTTTGAGCCTGTCGCCGAGGTCTGGCATGGATGGCATAACCGGGGGACGAACAAGTGAGCATAAGCGCTGCATGCTGACCAATCTTTTCGACGGTATCGCATCCGGCATGGTGCTGTTCATCCTGGCGTCGGGACTGGCGGTGACGTTAGGGCTGATGAATTTCGTCAATCTTGCCCACGGCGCGTTCGCAATGGCAGGCGGCTACGCGACCGTGCAGTTGACGACGAAGTGGGGGGTACCCTTCCTCGCCAGCCTGCCGCTCGCCTTCCTGATCTCGGCTGCGTTGGGTGCCATTTTCGAGCGCACGCTTTATGTGCACCTCTATGCCCGACCACATCTCGAGCAGGTGCTGTTCTCGATCGGACTCGTCTTCATGGCCGTGGCTGTCGCCGACTATTTCATCGGATCACAGCAGCAATATGCCGTCGTGCCCGACTATCTCAAGGGACGGTTCGACTTTTATGGCGTCGGCGTCGGGAAGTACCGTTTGTTCATCATCGCCGTGTGCGGCGTGATCATGTTGACGCTTCAGGCTATCCTGACGCGGTCGCGGTTCGGCGCGCAGTTGCGTGCAGCGGTCGACGACGCCAGGACGGCGCGCGGGCTCGGCATTCCCGTCGCCCGCATCTTCACCCTGACGTTCGCGGTCGGATCTGGGCTGGCGGGTCTTGGCGGTGCGCTCGGCGCGGAGATCTTGACGCTGACGCCGACGTTCCCGCTGAAGTACATGATCTCGTTTCTGATCGTCGTGACGGTGGGCGGCACATCGAGCATATCAGGGCCATTTCTTGCAGCGCTACTGCTCGGCATCGCCGACGTCGCCGGCAATTACTATCTTCCTGCCGTGGGCGCGTTCATCACCTATGCGTTGATGCTCGCGGTGTTGATGTTGCGGCCGCAAGGCCTTTTCGCACGGGCACAGTAGAGATGACCGTGACCGCTGTATCGGCACCAACGATCGCGCGCCCGAGCGGCATGCGCTGGAAACCGCTGCTGGAACTGGCTTTCTGGCTGCTTGCGTTCGGCGCGATCTTCCTGCTGCCGCGGCGGCTGTTGCTGCTCAATGAAATCGCGATCCTGGCGCTGTTCGCGCTCTCGCTGGATTTGATCCTTGGCTACGCCGGCATCGTGTCGCTCGGACATGCAGCTTTTCTCGGACTTGGCGCTTATACAGCTGGCTTGACCGCGAAGCACTTCGCCGTGGACCCGTTGATCGCCATCGCCGCTGCGGCCGCGCTGTCCGGGTTGCTCGGTTTCACGACCAGCTTTCTGGTGCTGCGTGGCTCCGACCTGACACGGTTGATGGTTACGCTGGCGGTCGCGCTGCTGCTCGGCGAAGCTGCCAACAAGATGCAATGGCTGACCGGCGGCTCGGACGGTCTGCAGGGCGTGACGGTGTCTGCGGTCGCCGGTCTGTTTGAGTTCGATCTCCGTGGACGCACGGCATATGTGCTGAGCTTGACCACGCTGCTGCTGCTCTTTCTCGTGGCCCGCCGGATGATGGCGTCGCCGTTCGGGATGTCGCTGCGCACGATCCGCGACAACCCATTGCGCGCGGCGGCTATCGGCGTGCCGGTGACGCGGCGGCTCGTGACGATCTACACCATCGCCGCTATTTACGCCGGGATCGCCGGTGGTCTGCTGGCGGTGACGACCCAATTCGTTTCCCTCGATGTTTTCGACTTCTCACGTTCGGCCGACGTCATGCTGGTGCTGATCCTCGGCGGCACTGGTTATCTCTACGGCGGCATCCTTGGTGCAGTCGCGTTCAAGATTCTGCAGGACGTATTGTCCGGGATCACGCCGCAGTTCTGGCATTTCTGGATCGGTTTGCTGCTGGTGCTGCTGATGGTGATCGGCCGTAACAGGATCAACGGCTGGTTCACCGCGCTGGCTCAGCCGTTTCGGCGCCACGTCGACCGCGAGGTCGCATCATGACGTCACCGGTACTCGAGACGCGGCAGCTGCAGAAGCACTTCGGTGGTATTCACGTCACCAAGGACGTGTCGTTCGAGCTGCTGCCGGGTGCGCGCCATGCGCTGATCGGGCCGAACGGTGCGGGCAAGACGACGTTCGTCAATCAGCTGTCGGGCGTGCTCCAGCCGAGCGGCGGGCAGATCTTGCTCGACGGCGAAGACATCACCAGATTGCGGCCGGATCTGCGCGTGCGGCGCGGGCTGTCCCGCACCTTCCAGATCAATCAGCTGTTCCGCGATCTGACGCCACGCGAGACGCTCGGCATCGCCGTCGCGCAGCGACTCGGAGCGGGCGGGCGCATGTTCACCAGCTTCAGCGGCAACCGCGCCGTGACATCAGAGGTCGATGCCTTGGCGCAAGCGTTCGGTCTGACCGATGTGCTCGAGATTGCAACGTCGTCGATGGCCTACGGCAAGCAACGCCTCCTTGAGCTCGCTGTGGCGCTGGCAGCCAAACCGAAAGTCTTGCTTCTCGATGAACCGGCAGCCGGCGTGCCGGAGGCCGAGCGGCAGGACATTCTCGCGGCGGTAAAGGCATTGCCGAACGATGTCGCCGTGCTGTTGATCGAACATGACATGGATCTGGTGTTCGCCTTCGCCGAACGCATCTCGGTGTTGGTGGAAGGCGCGTTGCTGGTCGACGGGACAGCGGCCGAAATTGCCGCCGATCCACGCGTCAAGGCCGTCTATCTCGGCGAGGGCGGACATGGCTGACGTAACGAAAGCCCCACTGCTCGAGATCGAAGATCTGGTCTCGGGCTATGGCGAAGCGGTGGTCGTGGATGGAATCAGTCTCAGCCTCCAGGCGGGGCAAGCGATGGCCGTGCTGGGCCGAAATGGCGTCGGCAAGACGACCCTGCTGAATTCGATCATCGGCATAACGCAGCGACGCCGTGGCCACGTCAGGCTGCACGGGCGAGACGTAACCGCGCTGTCGGCGGAACGGCGGGCGCAAGCCGGTATCGGCTGGGTGCCGCAAGAGCGCAACATTTTCAAATCGCTGACGGTCGAGGAAAACCTTACGGCGGTGGCGCGCCCCGGACCCTGGACCTTGAAAAGAGCCTACACTCTGTTTCCGCGCATCGAACAGCGTCGGCGCAATCTCGGTGGGCAATTGTCGGGTGGCGAACAGCAGATGCTGGCCATCGCCCGCGCGCTGATGCTCAATCCAATCGTGATGCTTCTGGACGAACCGACCGAAGGACTAGCTCCGATCATCGTCGACGAACTCATGGTCACATTGACCCGCCTCGTACGCGATGAAGGGCTGGCGATGCTGGTTGTCGAACAGCACGCCCAACGACTCTTGGGCATCACGCACGAGGCCATCATTCTCGAGCGTGGCCGGATCGTTTGGCACGGAAAAAGCAGCATATTGGCGGCAGACAAAGTAACGCTGGAAAAGCACCTCGGCGTGACACAACGCACCGGCTGATCAGGTCGCGGGCCGCATGGTGCGATTTCCGCAGCGTGATTACCCGGAACGAATTCAGGTCCTCAGGTGCGCGCGACACACCTCTCAAGGTTTGGCGTCCGGCGCTTTCTTTCCGGCCATGTTGACCGGGTTGTAATCGTCGGTTTTGGGCTGCTCGTCTGCCGGAGGTGGTGGAGCGTTCGGTCCCCTGCCCGCCATATTGACAGGATTGTAGACGTCTTTCTCGGGCTTGTCGTTGGACTTGCCCTTGTCGTTGGACTTGGGAGTGTCTTTGGACTCCGGCGTGCCTTTTGACGGTGGGATCTTGGTGTCGGCCATCGCAACCTCCTATGCAGAACGTCACTCGCGTTTCCAATTCAATCGTCGAAACGCGATACGGTTCCGGCTGTCCGCCAACCTCCGTTCACCCGGCAAGGCTAGAAGTGGTTCCGCAATTTCAGACGGCGCGATAGGTGGAATTTCTGCCTGACAGCGGGCACGGTTGTGCCCGCGAATCAGGAGCGAAAATGACCATGAGAACGCGCAGGAACCACTCGGCGGCTTTCAAGGCGAAGGTGGCGATAGCTGCCATCAAGGGCGACCGGACGCTGGCGCAGATCGCCGAGCAGTTCGACGTGCATCCCAATCAGGTCACGATTTGGAAGGCTCAACTCGAAGGCGGCGCGTCCGAAGTTTTCGGGGGAGGCGGCGGTTCG
>JANYHG010000258.1 GCA_025359165.1 Hyphomicrobiaceae bacterium | reverse complement strand
TTGTAGAGCGGAAACATCTGGAAGAAGAGCTTGATCTTGAGCCAGCGCCCATAGAGGCCATAAGGCTCGAACAAGATGAAAAGCATGATGATCAGGCCGTAGATCACGCCTTTCAGCCCGGCGGTCGACGTCAAGGCCGCCGTGCCGTCCTGGATCGCCTTGGTTTTGGCAGCGCTCACGCCCACCATGCTGACGATGGACCCGACGACGACAGGCACGTCGTCTTTCAGCAGCGTCAGCAGCGGATCGACCATCACGATGAACATCGCGCCCAGGATCGCCCCGTGCAGGCCCAGCGCGCCACCGATGATGATCACCATGATAAATTCGATGGAGAGTTGCAGCGTGAACATTTCCGGCGACACGAATGTCAGCTTGTGCGCGAACAAAGCGCCGGCAAATCCTGTGATTGCCGCGCTCAAGCCGAATGCGCGCACTTTTGTACCGGCGATATCGACACCCATGCTGCGTGCCGCCGTCTCGCTGTCGCGCACGGCGATGAACGCACGGCCGGTCGGCGATCGCATGACGTTCAAGGTGATGACGATGGTGACGACGAGCACCGCGAGGCACAGGTAATAAAAGTAATCCGAGTTCGGCCCCATCTCGATGCCGAACAGTTCCAGCTTCTTGACCCGCATGCCCTCATTGCCGTTCGTCACGCTTTCCCAGCGCGCCAGCAGTTCCTCGACGATGAACGAAAACGAGATCGTTGCGATCAGCAGATAGATGCCGTGCAGACGCAGCGCCGGAAAACCCACCAGCAAGCCGACGATGCCGGTCAACACGCCAGCCACCAGAAAATAACTGGCGAAAGTGAACCCGTGCGCCTGCATGAAACCTGCCGTGTACGCCCCGATCGCCAGGAAGGCCGCATGTCCGAGCGACGCCTGTCCGGTGAAGCCCACCAGGATCATCAGCGACACGCCGACGATGGCATAAATGAAAACGAACACGAGTTGGCTCAGCATGTATGAGCTCAGCGCCAGCGGTGCCGCCAGCAGCACCGCCAACAACGCGACGTAGCTCCAAACCTGCCCTCCGTGCTGAAAGAGCCGGATGTCCTGATCGTAGTTGGTTTTAAAGACGAAGCGCATCGCTGTCCCTCAAACTTTCTTGCGGCCGAGCGCGCCGAACAGCCCCTCGGGCTTCAGCAACAGCACAGCGAGCAGAATGATGAAGGGAAACACGCTCTTCCAACCCTCGGGCATGTAGAACCCGGCGAGCGTCTGCAGCACTCCGATGATGACGCCGCCGACAACGGCCCCCGGTATGCTGCCGAACCCGCCGAGAACAGCTGCCGGAAACGACGCCAGTCCGAGCGCGAGGCCGACGTTGGAGTGAATGAACGTAATCGGTGCCAGCAGCACGCCGGCGCAGCCAGCCACCATCGCGCTGATCGCCCACACCAGCGACACCACACGCTTGACCGGGATGCCCATATAGTAGGCCGCCAGCATATTCTCCGACGTGCCGCGCATGGCGGTTCCGAGCCGGGTTTTATTGAAGAAGAGATACAGCACGAGGCAGAGGATCAGCGTGGCGACGATGACCGACAGCTTGTCGTGAGCCAGCACCAGATCACCGATGCGCAGCACGCCGTCGCTGAACGGCGTCTCGATCTTGAGATCGTCGGTGCCCCAGATCATGCCGGCGATCGAGCGCAGAAAAAACCCGAGCCCGATGGTCGCCATGACGATGGCAAATTGCGGATACCCGAGGATAGGTCTGACGAGCAGCCGCTCGACGAGCATGCCGATCAGCGCCATCCCGCCCACAGCGAGCACGAAGCCCACCCAATAATTCAAGCCGAGCACGCCGATGAACGTGTAGGCGAAAAATCCCCCCAGCATCATCAAATCGCCTTGCGCGAAATTGACGACCTCGGTGGTTTTGTAAATCAGCACGACTCCGAGCGCGATCAGCCCGTAGACGCAGCCGAGTGCCACACCGCTCACCAGCTGCTGAATAAAATCCAGCATGCTGCCGTTGTCCTCCCTGGACGTGTCGCCATGGCCGCTCTGTCGGCTGCTCATGGTTGCTATGCATTAGGTGCAATCGTTTGCCGGCTGTCAATCGCTCCCTGTCAATCGCTCCCTTGTAGACGTCATCGAACTCTGTGAACCCTCACTTTGCGACCGGAGTATCAGCGCCTATGCCGCCTTCGCGCCTGCGGCGGCATCGTAAAACCGCCCGCCACTCTTCGCCATTGCGCGCAACGAGGCCGGCGGACTGAAGCGCGGCCCGAGCCGTTGCGCCAGCAAATCACAGTGCCGCACGAATTCGGCCGCGCCCACCGTATCGATCAACGACAGCGGACCGCCACTCCAAGGCGCAAAGCCCCAGCCCAGAATCGCGCCGATATCCGCGTCTTCGGGAGCCGTGACGACCTTCTCTTCATAGCAACGCGCCGCTTCCAGCGCTTGAATGTAGAGGAACCGCGTCTTCAGTTCGTCGACTGACGGTTGCTCGGCTGCCGGCTTGGCCAGCTTCGACAATCCAGACCACAGACGCTTCTTGTCACCCTCGGGATAATCGTAATAGCCCTTGCCGGCCTTTTTGCCGACGCGGCCGAACTCGTTGACCATGCGTTCGACGACGCCGTCGGACGGGCTCGCTTGATATTTGTCGCCGAGATCCTTTCGCGTCTGCAGGCCGACTTTATACATGAGATCGATCGCCACTTCGTCGGCGAGCGCCAGCGGCGGCATCGGCATGCCAGTCATGCGACCGGCGTTCTCGATCAACGCAGGCGTGATCCCTTCCGCCAGCATCCGCACGCCCTCGCCGACATAGGTGCCGAACACGCGGCTGGTATAGAAGCCGCGGCTATCGTTGACGACGACAGGCGTCTTCCGGATGCGTTTGACGTAGTCCATGGCGACCGCCAGCGTCGCATCTGACGTGGCTTTGCCCCTGATGATCTCCACCAGCTGCATCTTGTCGACCGGCGAGAAGAAATGCACGCCGATGAACTTGGTCGCGTCGCGCGAGGCTTCGGCGAGACCGGTGATAGGCAGCGTTGAAGTATTGGAACCGAAGATCGCCGTCGTTGGCAGCACGGCTTCTGCCTTCTTGGTGACATCCGCCTTGATTGCGCGATCTTCGAACACGGCTTCGATGACGAGGTCGCAGTCGGCAAGGCCCGCGTAGGATGTCGTCGGCGTGATGCGCGCCAGCAGCGCCGCCTTTTTCTCCGGCGTCGAGCGGCCCTTGGCGATGGCGCCATCGAGCAGCTTTTCGGCGTAACCTTTGCCTTTCTGCGCGGCGGCGTCAGTGCTGTCGATCAGCACGACGTCGAGGCCCGCCTGCGCCGAGACGTAGGCGATCCCGGCCCCCATCATGCCCGCGCCAAGCACGGCGATTTTCTTCAGCTTCGCTTCGGGCACGTCCTTGGGCCTCGATGCAAGCTTGGCCGCGCGTTGCATATTGATGAACAGCGAACGGATCATGTTGCGCGACGCCGGGTTCATCATCAGTTCGGCCATGTAGCGCGCCTCGATGCGCAACGCCGCGTCGATCGGCACCTGCAGGCCCTCGTAGACACACGACATGATCGCTTGTGGTGCGGGGTAATTGCCGAGTGTCTTCGAATGCAACATCGCATTGCCCGCCGGGAACATCTGCCGTGCCGGACCGTCGTAGGGCGTGCCGCCGGGCACCTTGAACTCTTTCGTATCCCAGGGCTGCACAGCTTTTCCGCCACCTGAAATGTAGGCCTTCGCTTCCTTGATCAGATCGGCTGCGGGGACAACCTTGTGCACGAGGCCAGCCTTCAGTGCCTTCTGCGGATCGAGCGACTTGCCTTCGAGCAACAGGGGCGCCGCCGCCATTGCGCCGATCAGGCGTGGAATACGCTGCGTGCCGCCGCCCCCCGGCAACAGGCCGACCTTGACCTCCGGCTGCCCGATCTGAATGGAGGGATCGTCGGCGACGACGCGATAGTGGCACATCAGGCAGATTTCAAATCCACCGCCGAGCGCTGTGCCGTTGATCGCGGCGACGAACGGCTTGCCGGATTTTTCGACAACTCGCGTGAACTTGGCGTTGTCGTTGAAGAAGTCGAAGATGGTCTTGGCCTGCTGTTCCTTGGTTTGTCCGGCACCAGCGGAAATGCCCTCCATCATCGAGAGATCGGCACCGGCGATGAAAGCAGGCTTGGCCGACGTGATCACCACGCCCTTCACCGCCTTGTCGGCAATCGCCGCAAGGCAGGCCGCCTTGAACTCCCGATCACTATCGGCGGAGATCACATTCATGCTGCGCCCCGGCATGTCCCAGGTGATCGTCGTGATGCCATCGGCGTCGGTGGCGGAGGTGATGTTGGTGGCGGTCATGTTTCTATATCCAAAGTTTCCATGGCTAAGCACCCGCATTCCATTGTTCTGACAGATGGATGACGTGGCCAGCACTACTGATAGCATTCCTAAGCACGCTTTCCACTTCGTTCATTTCGTCGATACTGTGAGTGCTAAAAACGTGTTGCTCTGCCCCTGCACTATTTAGAAACAACGAGTAAACATATATTTTTCGCATCGGGAGATAATTTATCGCAGAATATAGGGCAAAGAATACGACGAAGAATATTACCAGCCCCCCACCTTCCAATAGATCTCGACCTATTGTAATCGAGGTAAGAAAACCCAATGCTACAATGCAATAGGACAGTATGCGCAAAATTGTTGTTTCGGATTTGGTGTACACCGCAGTTCGATATGACGCAATGTTGACGATCGGAAATCGGACCAACCCGAATTGGGCGATGGAAGAGTCGATATTCACGCCAGCAACGTTCATTAATTTTTTAATCCACTAGCAACCGTCGCCTGATTGGACCAATCACGACGCCCAAAGGCGGCGCAATTGAGTATCTCGCCATTGCGACCGGGCTCAATTCCAGAGCCAACAATTTACTTCCATGTCATCCCGTGCGCGACGCAGAAAATTACCTTTCGCAATTTTGTGCGACGCAGACACGTGACCGTAAAAAACTCTTGCGACGATATAGATCGAGTTCAAAACGGTCCCGTGTCTGCAGTGCACCATTCCGCAAGCGCTTCATGCTGCACTGCGCACGGGATCACACCGCTGACACTTTAGAAGATCGTGACGAAATTTAAAACGGACAGCCGTGGCACAAAGGCCCAGGATGACAGTGAAGCACGAGGTATTCACACCCGCTCGATAATCGTGGCGGTGCCCATGCCGGCGCCGACGCAGAGGGTGGCGAGGCCGGTGGAGAGATCGCGGCGTTCCATTTCATCCAGCAACGTGCCGAGGATCATCGCGCCGGTAGCACCCAAGGGGTGACCCATCGCGATCGAACCGCCGTTGACGTTGATCTTGTCGTGCGGAATGTCGAGCAGCTTCATGTAGAGCATCACGACCGACGCGAACGCCTCGTTGAGTTCGTAGAGATCGATGTCCGACGCTTTCATGCCCATGTTCTTGAGCAGCTTGCTGGTCACTTTTTCAGGGCCGGTCAGCATGATCGACGGCTCGGACCCGATCGAGGCGAAGCCGCGGATTTTCGCGCGCGGCTTCAGGCCAGCGGCGATGCCCGCTTCCTTGCTGCCGATCAGCACGGCCGCCGAACCATCGACGATCCCGGACGAATTGCCGGCGTGGTGGACGTGATTGATGCGCTCAAGCTCCGGATAGCGCTGCGTCATCACGGCGTCGAAGCCCATCTGCTCGCCGAGCGTGCCGAACGCAGCCTTGAGGCTGACCAGCGACTGCATCGTGGTCTCCGGACGCATGTGCTCGTCATGATCGAGAATGGTCAGGCCGAGTTGATCTTTCACCGGCACGACGGATTTCTTGAAGTGCCCCGCTTTCCATGCCGCTGCCGCGCGCTTCTGGCTCTCGACCGCGTAGGCATCCACGTCATCGCGTGAAAACCCCCACTTCGTCGCGATCGTGTCGGCACCGATCCCTTGCGGCGTGAAATAGCTCTTGAACGCGATGCTGGGATCGGCAGCCCACGGACCACCGTCCGACCCCATGGGCACGCGGCTCATGCTTTCGACGCCGCCGCCGATGGCCATTTTCGATTGCCCCGACATGACCTGCGCCGCCGCCATGTTGCAGGCCTCCAATCCCGACGCGCAGAATCGGTTTATCTGCACGCCCGCAACGGTTTCGGCATAGTCCGCATTCAGCACCGCGATGCGCGCAAGATCTGACCCCTGTTCGCGCGTCGGCGAGACGATCCCGAACACCACATCGTCGACCAGCGACGTGTCGAGGTTGGAGCGGTCGCGAATGGATTTCAACACCCCAGTGGCGAGATTGAGCGCGGTGACCTCGTGCAGCGAGCCATCGGATTTGCCGCGTCCACGCGGAGTGCGAACGGCGTCGAAAATGTAAGCATCAGCCATGGGGCAAGTCCTTAGGATGTCGCGTTGAGTGACGATTTCTTGACTAAACGAGTTCTGGGCTTGGCGGACTTCGGGAACTTTGCAGTTTCGGCAAGTCCGAACGCCTTTAGGTAAACCGAAGCGAGCTTAAGCGCGGCGGCGTCAATGTCAAAGGTCCGCGCGCGGTTCTGCACGATCACGGTCCAGCCGATCTGCTCGATCCCGCCATAGAACAGGTCACGCAGCACGGCACGATCAAGTCCCGTCCGCGCATCGAGATCGGTCGCCCATCGATCGAGAAACGCCGTAAAATGGCCTGAAAACGAACGCAAGGCATCGCGGGCAGGACTGCGACCGTAGCCCTCCGCAGCTTTCACCTCGCGCAACCAGATGCGATACATTTCCGGCGCGGCGAGCATGCTGCGCAGTTGATGCGCGATCAGATCCCTGACGCCGTCGCGCAAATTGGTGGCCGTGCGCGCGATGCGCTCGGCTTCGTCGATATTGGCGCGCAAGGCAACCAGACTGACGCGCAGCACCAGATCCGTTTTGTGGTGAAAGTAGTTGTACAGCGTCCCCTCGGAGAGCCCTGCCGCGAGCGCCACATCGGCCATCGATACACGCTCGTAGCCACGCGCCGCATAAAGCTTGCAAGCCACCTCGAGTATCCCCGCCTCGCGGGCCCCCCACGCGCCGACGGGCGAAATTTTTACCGTTGCTTTGTCCGCTCTCGGGGCCATACCGACACGTGGGTGTTGTTGGGCGTGTTGTGGATTGACAGTCGCCGTGAGTGTGCGTCACTCTCGATTATGAGGCAACCTCAAAATTTGCCTGATTTTCCCCAGACCCTTGGCACTCCCATGACCGATGCACCCCGACCGTCCGTTTATAGTTCGGTATTCAAGCCTGATCTTTTCGCCGGTCGCGTCGCCGTTGTCACCGGCGGCGGCAGCGGCATCGGTCGGTGTACCGCACACGAATTGGCCGCACTCGGTGCCAAGGTTGCCCTGATTGGACGCAAGCAGTCGAAGCTGGATCAGGTGGCCGCAGAAATCGCGGAAGCGGGAGGCGAGGCCGCCGGGTTCGCCTGCGACATCCGCGAGGAAGCACAAGTTGCAGCCGCCGTAACGAGCGTTCTTGCCCGCTACAGACGCATCGACCATCTCGTCAACAATGCCGGCGGACAGTTCGCAGCCCCCCTCGAAAACATCTCTCAAAAGGGTTGGGAGACTGTCGTGCGCACCAACTTGACCGGCGGCTTCGTCATGGCGCGCGAATGCTATACCCAGTGGATGAAGGCCAATGGTGGCTCGATCGTCAACATCGTCGCGGACATGTGGATGGGTATGCCGACGATGGGACATTCGGGGGCCGCCCGCGCCGGCATGGTCAACTTCACCGAGACGGCGGCGCTCGAATGGTCGCGCTCGAATGTGCGGGTCAACGCTGTCGCACCCGGTTGGATCGCCTCGTCCGGCATGGATCAGTATCCGCCTGAGATGGGCGAACGCATTCGCGGTCTCAAGAACATCGCGCCGCTCGGCCGCATGGGCACGGAAAGTGAAACTGCCGCCGCCATCGTCTTTCTGTTGTCGGACGGAGCCGCCTACATCTCCGGGTCGACCTTACGCGTCGATGGCGCAGCCCCCAACGCCAAGATCAGCCGCCCCATGCCGCCCAACACAAATCCTGCGCCGGAGTTCGACGGGTTTCATCTTGCTGTAAAACCGAAAGTGCTGGGCGGTTGAACGCGCATTTACTGAGAGAGACACAAATATGTACGATATTACCTTCACCCGCCGTCATGGCCGCGAAGGCGACCATCCACGACAATACCTTGCAAACGCCAAGTCTCTAATGCGCGCGACTGACGCTACAATACAGTCTGCTCACACGGCAGCCATGCTGCTTGTCGTGGATGGCCGCCTTCGCGGCCATGACCATTTCGATGGTTTCCAACGCATGGAACGGCGCTGATATGCCCGTCATCGAAAGCCGTATCGACACGACATCGGACAGTTTCCGTCAAAACCGCGCGCAGATGCTCGCGTTGATCGCCGACGTGCGCGACCTCGAAAACAAGGTGCGCGAAGCCTCCGACAGCAAAGAAGCGCTGTTCCGCAAGCGCGGACAGTTGTTGCCGCGCGAGCGGGTGGCGTTGCTGCTCGACCGTGGCGCGCCGTGGTTGGAGTTGTCGACACTGGCGGGCCTCAAGATGCACGACGACGATGGCGCGACCGGCATCCAAGGCGGCGGCGGCATCTGTGGCATCGGCACGGTCGCGGGCATCCGGTGCGTCGTCACGGCGTCGGACAGCGCGATCAAGGGCGGCACCACCGCGCCGATGGGGCTGAAGAAGAACCTGCGCGTGCAAGAGATTGCGCGCGACAACAAATTGCCTGTCGTGCGGTTGGTCGAAAGCGGTGGCGCGAACTTGCTGTATCAGGCGGAAATCTTCGTCGAGGGCGGTCGCGGGTTCGCCAATCAGGCGCGCATGTCTGCCGCTGGCATCCCGCAGGTCACTGTGGTCCATGGATCGTCGACGGCTGGCGGCGCTTATGTGCCGGGGCTATCGGACTACGTGATCTTGGTGCGCGGCAAGGCGAAAGTGTTCCTTGCGGGGCCGCCTCTGCTGAAAGCCGCCACTGGCGAGATCGCGACGGACGAAGAACTGGGCGGTGCGGAAATGCATGCGACCACCTCGGGTCTTGCGGAATATCTCGCCGAGGACGACGCGGACGGGATACGCCTCGCCCGCGAAGTGCTTCAGCGGCTTCCCTGGAACGAACAATTACCTGCGCAGCACACGCCGACCTGGACCGAGCCGCGCTATCCCGCCGAAGACCTGGCCGGCGTGGTTCCCGTCGATTACCGCAAGCCCTACGACGTGCACGAAGTGATCGCGCGATTGGTCGACGGCAGTGACTTCCTCGATTTCAAGGCGCTTTACGGCGTGCATACGGTTTGCGGGCACGCCGCCATCGAGGGCCACACGCTCGGCATCATCGGCAACAATGGTCCGATCGATGCGGATGGCGCGACCAAGGCTGCACAGTTCATCCAACTCTGCTGTCAGTCCAACATCCCGATCCTGTATCTGCAGAATACGACGGGCTATATGGTCGGCCGCGAAATGGAGCAGGCGGGCATCATCAAGCACGGCTCCAAGATGATCCAGGCAGTGGCGAACGCCACCGTGCCGCAAATCACACTGCACATCGGCGCATCGTTCGGCGCGGGCAATTACGGCATGTGCGGCAGGGCCTACGATCCGCGCTTCATCTTTGCTTGGCCCAACAATCGCGTGGCTGTGATGGGCGGCGAGCAGGCGGCCAAGGTCATGTCGATCGTGACAGAGGACAAAGCCAAGCGCGAGGGCAAACCCATCGATCGCGCCATGCTCGACAAGATGGAAGCCGGCATCGTCAAGCGCATGGACGGCGAGAGCGCGGCGCTGTTCGCCACGGCGCGGCTGTGGGACGACGGTATCATCGACCCGCGCGACAGCCGCCGAGTGCTGGCCATGTGTCTGTCGATCTGCCGCGAGGCTGCGATCAGGCCCCTGCGGAAAACTACGTTCGGGGTGGCGCGGATGTAAGCGAAGCGCCAATGTACTAAGCTGAACCCTGAACGAGGCAATCTTCGAGATCACCATGGCATCGGCGCAACGCAAGGTACCTGATCACATGACCGCCGCGGAATTCCTCGCCTGGAGCGGCGATGGGTTGGGTGGACGCTATCAGCTCATCGACGGCGAAGTGCGCGCCATGTCGCCTGCAAGCACCACGCACGGGACGATACAATCCGAACTCAATGGCATGATCCGCAATCATCTCCGCCACATCGCGCGGAAGTGCCGATCCGTTACCGAACCCGCCGTCGAAGTACGTGTGCGCGCCGACCTCAACATGCGCGTGCCTGACATCGGCGTCACCTGCGCGCCCGATGTCGCCGGACAGATCGCGCTGCCCGAACCGTTGCTGCTGATCGAGATCCTGTCGCCCTCCAACAGCAAAGACACCTGGGACAACGTTTGGGCCTACACCACGTTGCCGTCGGTACAGGAAATCGTCGTCGTGCAGTCGACCCGCATGGCCGCCGAAATTCTGCGTCGGCTCGCCGATGGCACGTGGGCGGCGACAACCGAAAAAATCGGCCCCGACGATATCGTGCGGCTTGCTTCGATCGGCTTCGAAGCGCCGTTGCGCGAGGCTTACGTGAATACACATTTGGCAGTTTGATCATCACCGAGGTCCCTATGCAGTTCACACCGGAACACGATCAGCTCCGCTCGAGTTTGCAGAAGTTCATCAAGGCGGAGGTCAATCCCTATGTCGATGCCTGGGAAAAGGCCGGCATATTCCCCGCCCATGAACTCTTCAAAAAGATGGGAAAACTCGGCTTTCTCGGATTGTGCAAACCGGAAAAATGGGGCGGCGCGGGTCTCGATTACTCCTATTCGATGGTGATGGCCGAAGAACTCGGCCACATCAACTGCGGCGGCGTGCCGATGGCCATCGGCGTGCAGACCGACATGGCCACACCGGCACTGGCGCGGTTCGGTTCCGACGTGGTGTGTCAGGAGTTTCTTGCGCCCTCGATAGCAGGCGAATTCGTCGCCTGCCTCGGCGTATCCGAAGTCGGTGCCGGCTCGGACGTCGCCAGTCTCAAAACCACCGCCCGTAAGGACGGCAGCGATTACGTCATCAATGGCGGCAAGATGTGGACGACATCAGGCACGCAGGCCGACTGGATGTGCCTGCTGGCCAATACGTCGGACGGCGAGCCGCATCGCAACAAGACGATGATGTGCGTGCCGATGAGGACCAAAGGCGTCGAGATCGCCCGCACGCTCGACAAGATGGGCATGCACTCGTCCGATACGGCGCAGATCCATTTCGACAACGTCCGTATTCCGCAACGCTACATCATCGGCGAGGAAGGCAAAGGCTTCACCTATCAGATGCTGCAGTTTCAGGAGGAACGTCTGTGGGCCGGCGCGCGCGGTTTGATCGGGCTCGAGCGTCTGATCCAGGAAACAATCGACTACACGCGCACCCGCGTGGCGTTCGGCAAGCCGATCCTCGACAATCAGGTCGTCCATTTCAGGCTGGCGGAACTGGCGACCGAGATCGAATTGCTCCGCTCATTGGTCTATCGCGCCTGCGACCTTTACTTGAAAGGTCACGACGTGACGAAGCTGGCGTCGATGGTCAAACTCAAATCTGGCCGCCTCAGCCGTGAAGTCACCGACGGTTGCCTGCAATACTGGGGCGGGATGGGCTTCATGAATGAAACCCGCGTTTCGAGGGCGTTTCGCGATGGTCGCCTCGGGTCCATCGGCGGCGGTGCCGACGAGATCATGCTGACGATCATTTCGAAATTAATGGGCACCCTGCCGGGAACAGGCAACAAAGCAAAGACCAGACACTGATGGCTGCCACCCTCCCAGCCACCACGCATATTCGCCTGGAACGCGACGGGCCGGTGCTGCGGCTGTGGCTCGATCGCCCCGAGATGCGGAACGCACTGTCTGCGGACATGGTGCGGGAAATACAAGCGACGTTCGATGCCATCCGCGACGACGCGAACGTGCGTGTCGTGGTGATCCGTGGCGCGGGCGGCACGTTCTGTGCTGGCGGCGACATCAAGAATATGTCGACGGCAGGTGCCGCGCCACCGGCTGCCGGAATGGCGGACGAATTGAAGGCCGGCAACCGGCGCTACGGAGCGATGCTGCTGACCATCGACGAAGCGCGGCAGGCGGTTATCGCGGTCGTCGAAGGTGCTGCGATGGGCGGCGGCATCGGCTTTGCGTCGGTCGCCGACATCACTCTTGCGCTCGACAGCGCGCAGTTCGCCATGACGGAAGTGAGGCTCGGGATCGTACCTGCGGCGATCTCGCCGTTCGTAGTACGGCGCATTGGCCTGACGGCTGCGCGGCGGTTCGCGGTGTCCGGCGCAAAGCTTTCGGGCATCGAGGCCCGCGATGTCGGCTTCGTGCACGAAGTGGCCAGCGATGTCGCCGCGCTCGAGACGTTGCTGACCGCTGAGATCAATCAGATCCTCAAGTGTGCTCCTGATGCGGTGGCCGAAACGAAACGATTGATGCTGCGCGCAGCCACCAATGCGCCGATGACGGAATTACTCGACCGCGCCGCCGATAGTTTCGTCACAGCCGTACGCGGTCCGGAGGGGCGCGAGGGGACAACCGCCTTCGTCGAAAAGCGCAAGCCGACCTGGGTGGAGAAGATCTGATCGTGACCACATTCGCAAAAATTGTCGTCGCCAATCGCGGCGAGATCGCCTGCC
>JANYHG010000238.1 GCA_025359165.1 Hyphomicrobiaceae bacterium | reverse complement strand
CCGAGTATCACACATCCGAAATGTTGGACGCGCTGGAGGCCTACCGCGACGGCGGTGGCCGTTTCATGTACCTCGGCGGCAACGGATTCTATTGGAAGATCGCACTGTCGCCGGAAAAATCTGGAGTGATCGAGATCCGTCGCGCCGAAGGCGGAATCCGTGCGTGGGCCGCAGAGCCCGGTGAGTACTACAACCAATTCGACGGCGAGTACGGCGGTCTCTGGCGGCGCAATGGCCGGCCGCCACAAAAACTCGTCGGCGTCGGCTTTACGGCGCAAGGAAATTTCGTCGGTTCGCATTATCGTATCGCACCGGAAGCGCGCCGGGATCCCCGCACGGCCTGGATGTTCAACGGCATCGGCGAAGACACTATCGGCGGCTTCGGCTTTTCGGGTCACGGTGCGGCTGGCTTTGAACTTGACCGTGCCGACAAGCTTCTCGGCACGCCGGATGCCGCCATCGTCGTCGCGCGCTCGGAGAACCATCCGCCTGACGCGCCGTGGGTGTTGGTGCCGGAGGAGCAACTCACCCACATCACCACCATTCCGGGCGAAAGCCATAAGCAGCTGATACGCGCCGACATGACGTATTTTACAACCGCCAATGGCGGCGCGGTCTTCTCGACGGGATCGATTACGTTCTGCGGCTCGCTTCCGCACAACAACTTCGACAACTCGATCTCGACGCTGCTGGGGAATGTGTTGAACAAGTTTCTGGACGTTGGCGCATCCGTTCGAGCGACATGACCTGCTGCGTAAATCTGGTGCGGGTATGCCGTGCATTTGGACCGCATTCGCTACGATGCGAGAATTGGTGTTCAATCCTCATCCACATACACCCGATGTACCCGTCGCCCGAGGCGGGTCAGCAGTTCGTAGCCAATGGTTCCCGCGCGGTCGGTGAGATCGTCGATGGTGGTGCGGCTGCCGAGCACTTCGACCCACGCACCCCGGCGAGCGAGTGTCGGCGGTACGCCTGTTACGTCGAGCGTGATGAGATCCATCGACACGCGTCCGATCACCGGAACGGCGTGCGGGCCGATGAAGCCGACAGCGCCTGCGGTGCGGTCGACGCGCGATATCGCGCGCAGGAATCCGTCCGCGTAGCCGCAGGCGATGGTAGCCACTTTGGTCGGCCGGTCGCATCGGTAGCTGGCACCATAGCCCACGGTATCGCCTTCCGGCACGTCGCGAACCTGCAGGATGCGCGCACGCAGTTCGACCACCCACTGCATCGGATTGGCTTCGCCGACAAAGGCACGACCGCCAAACAGCGCGATCCCCGGCCGCACCAGATCGTATTGGAAATCGGGTCCGAGGAATGTGCCGGCGGAATTGGCAAGGCTGGCTGGTGCCGGCGGCAGTTTGGCTCGCAGCACATCGAACAGTGTGCGCTGGGCAAGGTTCATCTTGTGCGCGGCTTCGTCGGCGCACGCGAGGTGGCTCATCACCAGGCTGCAGGAGAAATCCGCCAACAGATCCGGCGCGGCCGCGAGACGTTCGACGTCGGCTGCGGGCAAGCCCAGCCGGTTGATTCCGGTATCGACGTGCACGGCTGCGGGCAGCTTCGCGCCTTTCATGCGGCCGTAAGCGGTCCACTCGGCGATCTCGTCGAGGCTGCCGAGACAGGGCCTGAGATCGTAGCCGGCGTAATGAGGGGCGGCCCCCGGCAATAAGCCGTCGAGGACATAGATGACAATGCTCGGGTCGATGCCACGCAACCGTCGCGCCTCCGCCAGCGTCGCCACGAAAAATGTCTTGCAGCCTTCGTCGCGCAAGGCGGTGCCGATCTCGTCGAGGCCGAGCCCGTAGGCGTCCGCCTTGATCACGCCGGCGCACTCGGCGGCACCGGATTTGCGATTGAGGGTGGCCCAGTTGGCACGCAGTGCCGCAAGGTTTATCGTCAGCACCGCGCGCGCATCCGCCGGCACCAGCGCCTGCCTCGCATCCGTCCGGGCCGCAACGTCATCGGATTGTTGCATCGTCACTCTTTCGGTTGCCGTCCGCATCGGTGTTCTCGATAAAGTGCTGCCAGCATAAGCGATCGCGCCGCTTTTCGATAATGACACGCAGGTGCCTCGCAAATCGACAGCCGCCGGTGCGCTTGTGAGCCACCGGTACTCGTGGCAACATCGCACTGTGATTTGCCGATCCTGCAGACGTGCGCGATGTCCGAGCCGACTCCCGGCCCCTCGTGCGGATTTGTCGACGCAGGTCGACGGCGGGGAAAGCCAGAGATGGAAGCAGCATGAAGGCGCCGGATTTCGTATATGAGCGCGCGTCGACACTGGAAGACGCGTTCCGCCTCAAGGCCAAGCATGGCGACCTCGCGCGCTGGCTGGCCGGCGGCCAGAGCCTGTTGGCGGCGCTCGCGTTCCGGCTGTCCGAACCGACCGCACTCATAGATATTTCGCGCATCGACAGCCTCAAGGGAATCACGCGTTCCGACGCCATGGTGCGGATCGGTGCCGGAACCACGCAAGCGCGCATCGGTGCGTCGGCGCTGATCTGCCAGCACGTGCCGCTGTTGGCGGAGGCCATTCCGCTCATTGCCCACACCGCAATCCGCAATCGTGGCACCATCGGCGGCTCGCTTGCCTTCGCCGATCCAGCGGCGGAACTGCCCGCCTGTTGCGTGGCTCTCGAGGCGACGCTGATCGCGCAAGGCCCCAAAGGCGAGCGCAAGATCGCCGCCCGCGATTTCTTCGAAGGCGTCTACGCCACCGCGCTTGCCGATGACGAGTTGCTCACCGCGATCGATATTCCCATCGTGCAATCAGGCGAACGGCAGGTGCTGGTCGAACTCACGCGCCGCTCCGGCGATTACGCGATGGCCGGCATCGCCGCCGTCGTGCGCCGCGAGGCCGGCAAGATCAGCCACGCGCGTTTAACGTACTTTGCGTTGGGCGACCGTCCGGTCGCGGCTTCTGCCGCCGAAAAGTCCCTGCTCGGTCGCACCCTCGACGGCGACGCCATCGACGCTGCCGTGAGGGCCGCCCTCGGCGACATCGATCCGTCGGGTGATCTCAACGGCGGGCCAGCCACCAAGCGTCACCTGGCGCAGGTCGTGCTCGAGCGCGCACTGAAGCGCATCATGACCGACGCGGCGCAGACTGCCGCATGACACGCTGACATCTTCGGGCGCGATTTGCGACGCTCACATAACGCCAACGCCACACGCCGAGCAGGGCCGCATGACCACCACCGCGATCAACAGCAATGCCATCACAGTCATCGTCAACGGCGAGCGTGTCTCACGGCAGGTCCCCGCGCGCCAGCACCTGATCGATTTTCTGCGCACTGATCTCGGTTTGATGGGTAGTCACGTGGCGTGCGAGCACGGCGTCTGCGGCGCTTGCACTGTGCGCGTCGACGGCATGATCGTGCGCGGCTGTCTGGTGCTGGCCGCAAGCCTCGACGGCAGCAAGGTCGAGACCATCGAGGGTGTGTCCGACACCGGTGAGATCCGCGACCTGCAGGATGCGTTCATCGCGCGCAACGCCGCCCAGTGCGGCTACTGTACGCCGGCCATGCTGCTCACAGCAGCCGATCTGCTGGCGCACAATCCCAACCCCTCGCGCGAAGAGATTCGCGAGCATCTCTCCGGCAACTACTGCCGCTGCACCGGATACCAAGCCATCGTCGACGCCGTCGAAACGACGGCGAAGGCGAGGAAGTGACCAACCCGTAGCAACCGGTCGCAGCGTAGCCGGCATCATGGCACCGAAGTCGCTTTCATCGCGGCAACTGTGTTTTCCTGGCGCAGATCCCGATTGAGCTGGACCAGGATGGCGGCGGCTGCGGCCGGAAACAGGGGAATGCCGAGGGTTCCGAACGCGAAGCCTAGGGCCGGGGCGAGCCAGAGAACCATCAACGCCGGTCGCAGATTTTCGCGCGGCCAAAGCCAGACGATGACGGCGCCGGTTACCACGAGATCGTATGCCAGCAAATGCGGCGACAGCAGGAGCGTCAACAGGATCAGGCCGGAATTCTTGACGTCCGCCTCCGTTGACTTCAGCCACAGCCTGATAACCCCAACGGCGCATGCCACGACGAACACATAATTGAGCAGCAGAGCCGTCTGGCGATCGAATCCCAACACCTGCAAGGGGCCGAACAGATACGCCATAGCCGCCGGCGCTATTTTATCGCCATGATTATGGATCTGGGCATCCCGCAATCCCTCGAAAAATGCGGGCCATATTGCAAAGCCCCAGATCGCGGTCGAAATCGCAACGACGGCGGAAAAACCCGCGATACCCGAGATGATCGCCCGAAATTTACGTTCGAAGAGCAGATACAATGGTATTGCCGCACACAATTGTGGCTTGTAGCTCATCAGCGATAAGATCAGTCCAGCGGCGAAGCCGGATTTCACCAGATAAACGAGACCCATGATCAAAATGATTGCCGTGAGCAACCCGTTTTGACCGCTCATCAAATTCTGCCAGAATGCTGGAAATGCTATAATATAAAGTGGCTTCACGCTCGGAAACAGGCGACGCGCGAGACAGTAAAAAGCCCCGGCGGATACCGTCAGATAAATCAGATAAGCGACCTTGTAGGGAAACAGCGCGAAGAAGCAGCAGATATACAATAACAGCAGCGGTGGATAGAACCACGGAAGAAATACATCCTGCGTTTTGAAATAGCTCGCCTGATACTCGGTGAATAGCTTGGCATCGAATAACTCGAGCGCCCGCCCTTCGAGTGCGAACCGTCCTGCCGACCAGAAGCAGAAGAAATCCATCCCCATCGGCTGGCCGAGCGCCCCGATCGGCTGGTTCCATCCCGCATAGATGCCGCGCGCCACGATGAACAGGCCGAACGCAAGCGATGCGAAATTGACGAGCCTGAGAATTTCTTCCTTCTGCAGGGTCTTCATCATGTGCGGCATCCCCTGCAGCGATGGAGACGCCAGCGACGCTCCCGAATCACCTGAGTCTATCGTCGCGGCTTTGGTAGAACAAACCGTTACCGTGAAGGTCCGCTGCATTGCCTGATGCGCGCGCCCGCAAACCACGCTACCTTCGGCGCGATCCCATCCCGCACCATACGGCTCGATCAATGAACGAACTCGTCTCGCCTGCCTCGCTCGACCGGCCCAATTCTTACATCGGCAAATCCGTGCCACGGCCCAACTTGCCGAAGCTCGTCGAGGGACGCGGGCAATACGTCGATGACGTGGTGCTGCCGCGCATGGTGCATGTGGCGTTCGTCCGCAGTCCCCATGCGCATGCCCGCATCGTCAGCATCGACGGTAGCGAGGCGCTGAAAATCGCCGGTGTTCTGCGCGTCGTGACCGGCAAGGACTTGGCGGCGATCTGCGAGCCGTGGGTCGCGGTGCTGGTGCATCTGGTCGGTATGAAAAGCGCGCCGCAATATCCGCTGCCGCTCGAGCGCGCGACGTGGCATGGCGAGGCCGTCGTCGCCGTGGTCGCGGAGACACGTGCGCTCGCCGAAGACGCTGCGGCTTGCGTGCAAGTCGAGTACGATCCGTTGCCGGCAGTCTGCGATATGGAAACCGCACTTGCCCCTTCGACGCCGTTGATCCATCCCGAACTCGGCGACAATCTCTGCTTCCAGCGTACCAACGAAAGTGGCGACGTCACCGCCGCGTTCAAGTCGGCGCACAAGGTGGTGGAGGCCACCTTTCACACCGGCCGCCACACGGGCGTGACGTTGGAACCGCGCTCGATCCTCGCCGACTACAATAAAGCTTCCGGCAAACTGGTGGTGCACCACTCCACGCAGGCGCCGCACATGATGCAGGGCGTGTTCGCCAAGCAATTGGGCATGGCCGAGGGCGACGTGCGCGTGATCTGCGTCGACGTCGGCGGCAGCTACGGCATCAAGGTGCACGTCTACCCCGACGAGGTTGCCACGGTCGCCATCGCGAAATTAATGGGCCGTCCGGTCAAGTTCATCGCCGACCGTCTCGAGAGTTTCGGCTCCGACATCCACGCGCGCGATCACCGCATTAAGGGGCGCATGGCCGTCGACGCGGAAGGCCGCATCACCGCCATCGACGTCGATGATCTCACCGGCATCGGTCCCTATTCGGTCTATCCGCGCACCAGCGCCGTCGAAGGCAATCAGGTTATCAATCTGGTCGGTGGCCCCTACGCATTTCCGAATTATCGCGCACGCACCAGCGTCGTGCTGCAGAACAAGACGCCGACCTGTCAGTATCGCGCCGTCGGCCACCCAATCGCCACCACCGTTACCGAAGGGCTCGTCGATCTCGCCGCCGAAGCGCTCGGCATGGATCCCATCACATTCCGCCTCAAAAATCTGATGCGCGACGACAGCTATCCGCGCACCTCTCCAGCCGGCATGAAGTTCGAAGGCTTGAGCCACGTCAAATCGCTCGGCCGGTTGATGGACATGATCGACTATCCTGCGCTCCGCGCCGAGCAGGAAGCGCAGCGGCTCAATCATGTCTATCGCGGCATCGGCTTTGCCGCCTTCATCGAACTGACCAACCCCAGCCCATTCATGTACGGCATCGGCGGCGCGCGCATCTCGGCACAGGATGGTTGCACAGTGCGTATCGATCCCGACGGCTCCGTCGTAGCGGCGACCGGCGTCACCGAGCAGGGCCAGGGCACCGAGGGCATCATCCGCCAGATCGTCGCAGAGGCCGTCGGGGTGCCGATCGACACGGTGCGCGTCGTCACAGGCGATACCCAGACCACGCCTTACGGCGGCGGCACCTGGGCCTGTCGCGGCGCCGGCATCGGCGGCGAAGCTGCGATGCAGGCCGGCATCGCCACCCGGCAGGCTGCGTTGCGGGTTGCCTCCGCCATGCTGCAAGCGCGGGTCGAAACGCTCGACATCGTCAGCGGCAACATCGTCGATCGCGCGACCGGCAGCGTGCGCATGCCGTTGTCGGAGCTGACCCGTATCGTCTACTTCCGCGGCGATACGCTGCCGCCTGATCTGCCGCGCGAGCTCATGCAGACCCGCCACTACATCACCAAGGAATATCCGTTTGCTTTCACGAACGGCATCCAGGCGTCGTGGCTCGAGGTCGATACCGAGACTGGTCTGGTGAAGCTGCTGAAGCATTGGGTGGTCGAAGATTGCGGCCGGATCATCAATCCATTGCTGGTCGACGAGCAGGTGCGCGGCGGTGTCGTCCAGGGCATCGGCGGCGCGCTCTACGAGCACTGCGCCTACTCCCCCGAGGGCCAACTGCTGGTCGGTTCGATGGCGGATTACCTGGTGCCGATGGCGGCGGAGATGCCGGATATCGACGTCGGGCACATCGAGACCCCGACACGTGAAAGCCTGTTGGGGGCGAAGGGCGCGGGCGAAGCAGGCACGGCCGGCGCACCGGCGGCGATCATGAATGCCATCAACGACGCTTTGCGTCCGTTGCGCGCTCAGGTGTTGGCGCAGCCGTTCTCGCCGGAGCGGATTCTGCAGGCGCTGGGCAAAGTACCGAAATCGGCGCGGGATATGTAAGAGAGGAATTCACCACTGCTGGTCCCAAAACCGCGCATTTTTCTCGGCGTCGGTGAGATTAGGATCATGCTCGGCGGTCTGAAAAATCGCACGAAGCATATTTTTCAATCTCGCACCAAAAGTCGTCGAGCTTTTAACCTCTGCGACAGATCCAGGTCGATCGCCTCGATCGGCGACAGTGCTCGCCTGTCCGACATCCATGGCTAACTCGTTTTGCAAACAATAAAGCTCAAGATAAGTTGCATATGAGAAAAGTGCAATCTTTAGTTTTAAAAATCACCAAGCGCGATCCCAGTCGCGGCGCTCTCGTTCGTCTATCGTCAGGCTATCGTCGTGGACTTCGGAGAAGATCAGCTTCAGGACGAAGTCTGTGACGCGCGTCCACAGCGAATGACGTGGGGCGTTCTGTGACAGAGTGGTGCAGTCGGGCATGTCGAGCGTTCGCGCAAACTGGTTCAACCAAGTGTTGAGACGCATCATACAAGCCCTGCAACTTGTCGTAGTCCTCCGTGTTCAGATATTCACAGCTATTTGCCGAGTTTCTGAAAGCCCGCCCGTGGTCGCTTCAGCCCAACTAAAGTCGTTCGCAACCGCGTGACGCCGTCGGATTGGTCTGCGCGCCTGGAGCCGTAGGCCTTCGTCAACCGATGACCATGGTCGCTGTGCTGGCGGTCGACGAAACCCCTTGCGGCAGGTGCTTGCCGCAAGGGGTTCCAACTCAAATTGCGGCGGCGCTGCCGTCGCAAGCGCTACCGTCTCACCAATTGATGTCGCCGTTGTAGTAGGGCACGCGGATGCGCACATGTCCGGCGGCGGTGTCGACTTTGACGTTGG
>JANYHG010000156.1 GCA_025359165.1 Hyphomicrobiaceae bacterium | reverse complement strand
CCGCGTCAGAGGCTTACGTCTTTATCACCGGCGGCAGCGGCACCGGTAAGGAGATCTGCGCTGAAGCCATCCATCAGGCGTCTTCGCGGCGCGACAAACCATTTATCCCCATCAACTGCGCCGCCATCCCGAGCGATCTATTCGAGAGCGAGATCTTCGGTCACGTCAAAGGCTCCTTCACAGGTGCCTCCAACGACCGCCTTGGTGCGGCTCTCGAAGCCAACGGCGGCACTCTGTTCCTCGACGAAATCGGGGAACTCGAGCCACACTTCCAAGTCAAACTATTGCGTTTCCTACAGACCGGCAAGGTCAAGCGCGTGGGTGAAGACCATGCGCGTACCAGCAACACGCGTATCGTCTGCGCCACCAATCGCGATCCACGCGCCGAGGTGCGCGCCGGTCGCATGCGCGAAGACCTTTTCTACCGCCTGCATGTGATCCCCGTCGCGCTGCCATCGCTTGCAGATCGCGGAAACGACATCCTCCTCATAGCGCGCCACTTCCTGAATGAGTTCGGTAACAAGTCCGCAAAGTTCGAGGCCGATCTTAAATTGTCGCGCGAAACGGAAAAACTTCTCACATCTCACGCTTGGCCGGGCAACGTGCGCGAATTGCAGAATTTCGTGCGCTGCTTGGTCGAATTCACCGACGAGCCTATCATTTCCGCTACCCTCGCCGAGCGCTTACTGCAGGGTTCCTCGCTATTACCGACCGACCTCCCTCAAGAATCCACTCCCGCCACCGATAAGGCACTCACCATGCCTCTCGAACGCATCATTGAGATCGCTATCGATCGTGCCATCGCTCGTTGTGGCGGCTCCATCCCGCGCGCCGCTCGCGAGCTGCAAGTGAGCCCGTCGACGATCTACCGACAGATCCAGTCACGCCGTCAAAATACCTGACCGCGTGCGCAGCGATGCAACGTGACGCAACCGCGCGTTTGCTCCACAACTACCTAGCTGCGTCCGATTGTGCCGGACGACGAATCATTACCAGGCTGGAGCGAACTCATTGGAGTCCCTTTGCCGCTCGTGCCAAGAAAAATCGACATTGTCCGGATATTTGCGACCTGCGCAACGAGAACCTGTATACCGGTGTTCTTAAAAGCTGCAGCATGCCTCGCGCTTGCCGCTCTTTCGCTCGCTGGCTGCGCCGCCATGGAACCGCCCGGCAATCACGACGGGCCCCTCTACGATCTTGAAAAGGCGGCGGACCTACGCGCAGCCAACCTTTCATTTACCGCAAATCAGTGCCCGCCCGCCGGCACAACGCTTTACATCATGCCGGCAAACCAGCGCCGTTCACCGCTGACTCCAGCGATTCGCTATTCGCCCGGCGACCGCGTTAATATCCTTGTTCCCGGTTCGCAGGAATTCACCGCTGACTACGTCATCGGAGCCGATGGCCTGATCCGCATGCCTTTCATTCCGGGTGTCAGGGCTGCCGGCCTGACCGACGGCGAGTTGACAACCAATCTGCAGCGCACTCTGCTCAAGCACCGCATGTTTTCCGGCGACGACTTCCGCATCAGCGTCCGTCCCGTACTCTTTTCTGCCGTCAACATCACCATTTCCGGCGCCGTCTTCCTGCCGGGGCGGGTCATGATCGGCGGCGTGCGTGACAGCGACAAGGGCGAGAGGGCAATGAATAAGTTCGGTGACAATCCCGCAGATCGCGATGTTGCCGGAGCATTGCGCGGCGCGGGTGGTGTACGTCCCGACGCCGATCTCAATCATGTCGTCCTGCAACGCGCAGGGCGTCAGTACGTCCTCGATTGGCGCGGCGCTTTGACCGGTCGTCCTGTCGACGACATCATTCTCATTGAGGGAGATCACATCGAGGTTGGTGAAGCCAACTGTTTCCAATCAGGCCTCGTGCGTCCCTCCCAGATAACGCCACCGGGCATCCGCATTTTTCAGTCAAACCTGACACAACCAGTCAACTCAAATGCCAACTCCGCCATAGGCCAGCAGTCACAGAATATCCCCTATGGCACGCGACTACTCGCCGGACTTGTTGCAGCCAATTGCGTCGGCGGTTCGCTCGCCAGCAACGCGCGCCGCTTTGGTGTCTTGATTAGCCGAAATCCGAAGACACACAAGACCGAAGTCATCCAGCGTTCTATCGAGGAGCTCGTCCGCAGCCCCGACCGGGACTCACTAAACCCCTATCTGATGCCGGACGATTCCATCGCTTGTTACGACAGTGGCGTCATCGACGCGAAAGAGTTCGCCAACGTCTTGCAGAGCCTGTTCGTACCCGTTCAGACGGCCCACACTGTTAAGCCTTGGTGAGCGCGCGAGACGACCGTGTCAGATCTCCGTCCACGACTTCTACCAACGTCCGAAACTGC
>JANYHG010000117.1 GCA_025359165.1 Hyphomicrobiaceae bacterium | reverse complement strand
GCGATATCGATTGCGTATCCGAGACCGCCCGTCCGCACCATGTCGCCGCCCTGTTGGTAGTAGGGGTCCGGGTTGAAGATGTTGTCGGCGACGTCTTCCAGAACGTCCTTCAGGCGCGCGCCGGTCATGTTCATGCGATAGCACGCCGGATAGCTCATGGCGGTGGCGTTGGTGACGTCCTCGAACGTGATGGCTTGGCCGGGTAATAGCGTCGTGCCCCAGCGAACGCCGGGCGACAGTGCGATCTCGGCGTCGCGTTCGACACGGATCGCATCGCAGATGACGTCGTCGAGGGTGCCGCCGAAGTTGCCGCGCCGATAAAGCAGCCCTTCGCTCTGGCCGAGCACCCGACCGAGTTCGGCAGCGTAAGGGGCCCTATGCTTTGCGATCGCTGCGGCCACCTCTGCGTCCGGAGTGATAGCATCAGCGAAAATCGGGATCAGCCGATAGTTGAAGCCTTTGATCGCCTTGTTCTGCACATCGAGATCGAGCCGTGAGACGAACTTGCCGTGGCAGCCGGACGCGATGAGCAAGCTGTTGCCGACCTTGACCACCTCGGGCACGGCATCGTGCGTGTGGCCAGTCAGAATGACGTCGATGCCGGTGACGCGTTGCACCATTTTGCGATCGACATCGAAGCCGTTGTGCGACAGCACCACGACGAGGTCGGCGCCTGCTGTTTTTGCGGCATCGACCTCCTGCTGCATTTCCTTTTCCCGGATTCCGAATGTCCACTTCGGGATCATCCAGCGCGGATTGGCGATCGGCGTGAACGGGAACGCCTGTCCGATGACTGCGATCTTTGCGCCACCTTTTTCGAACATCTTCTGCGCTGGAAAGACGCGATCCTCGAAATCGCTTTCGCGGACGTTCTGAGCCAGGAACGGAAACGGCAGGGCATCGACGATGTCCTTGACGCGCGCTTCACCGAGCGTGAATTCCCAGTGCCCGGTTATCGCATCGGGCTTCAACAGGTTCATGACCTCGACCATGTCCTGGCCGGCCGTCTTCAGCGACGTCCACGAATTGGTCCAGGTGTCGCCGCCGTCGAGAAACAGCACTTTGTTGTCGCCGCGCTCGGCCCGGATCGCCTTGACGACAGTCGCAATGCGATCGACGCCGCCGAGCCGTCCATACACCTTGGCCAGTTCGGCGAAATCCTCGTAGCTCAAAGCGAAGGCTTCGGGCGATCTCGCGGGTACCTTGTAGACGGTGCGAAGGTCGGCACCGGTGAGGTGCGGAACCTTGCCGCGCGCCTCTCCGACACCGATGTTGATGGAGGGTTCACGGAAGTGCACCGGCATCAATTGCCCGTGCAGGTCCGTGACGTGCACCAGCGTGACGTTGCCGACGGGCGCGAACCGTAACAGATCTGACTGCGTCAAGCGCGCCTGTGCGGCGACCCGACCAAGACCGGCAACGCCACTTCCGGTCGTCGCAGCAGCGGCTGCCGCCGCCGTCAGAAACTCCCGTCGCGTGACCATGTGACTTCCGCTTTTGACAGTCAGCCCGATCGCCGCCGCCTGATGTGCCGTGTCTCGCACGCGGTCGGCGTGGCGTCGACCGCAATCACTGCCTCCGATGCGCGCGCTGTTGGCTGCACGGCGATCTCGCTTGCGCGGATCTTCGCGCGCACGATACAACGAGCGTCAGCGTCTCGGAAGGTCCGGTGCGTCATCTCGCGGAGGTTACATTGCACGTCTGGAGGACCTTGGGCCTCGTGGCCATGCTGACTGTGTGCGCCGTTGCCTCGAACGTCGCCGCGCAGCAGGCACCTGACATCACCGAAAAGGAAATCGAGCGCTACCGCGCCATGATCAGCGATCCGTTCGCCAACCCCGCGTATCTCAACGTCGATCGCGGTGAGACGCTGTGGGCGCAGGCGCGTGGGACCAAGAACGTGTCGTTGCAAGGGTGTGACCTCGGCGAGGGCGCCGGCAGGATCGACGGTGTCTATGCGAAGCTTCCCCGTTATTTCGCCGATACCGATCGCGTCATGGACATCGAGCAGCGATTGCTCTGGTGCATGGAAATGCTGCAAGGTGTCGATACCAAAGACGTCATCAAGCGACGGTTCAGCGGGCCGGGTATCGTGTCTGACATGGAAGATCTTGTGGCCTTCATCGCCAACAAGTCCAACGGCATGAAGTTCGCAGTCAGCGTGTCGCATCCCAAAGAGCAGGAGATGTTCGCGGTCGGCGAGGCGATGTTCTATCGCCGGTCGTCCATCATGGATTTTTCATGTGCGACCTGTCACGCCGACGACGGCAAGCGGATCAGATTGCAGGGGCTGCCCAATCTTTCGAAACCCGGCAAGAACGCGCAGGAAACGATGGGGACCTGGCCGACCTACCGGGTATCGCAAAGTCAGATGCGAACCATGCAACACCGATTGTGGGACTGCTATCGGCAGATGCGCATGCCGGCCCCCGACTACGCGTCGGACGGCATCACGGCGTTGACGCTCTATCTGACCAGACAAGCCGAGGGTGGCGACATTCTCGTGCCATCGATCAAGCGTTGAGCGAGGCAGCCTCTTCATGACACCCCTGATCGCAGCCTGCAAAATCGGACGCAACGTGGCCGCCGCCATCGTCGGTGCGACGGTCGCCTTGGGCTCCGTCGCCTGGGCGCAGCAGAGCAGCAAAGCCGCGCCTGAAACTGTCGCCTCCGTCGTCAAGAACACGTGGAAAGCACCAGCCGAAGGATGGCAAACGCGCGTCGATCAAGACGACACGCAGCGGCTCTGTTCGGAAACGCGGAACAACCCGTCCAAGGCGGACTACGAGAAGATTCGAGTGCGCGAATTGGCCACCATCGTCTTTCCCGCCGACGGCGTGGTGCTCGGCAACTGGAAGGACGGCGAAGCGGTGGCGCAGACCGGTACCGGCGGCCAATTCTCCGATAAAGCCGACGGTCCGCGCGGCGGCAATTGCTACGCCTGCCACCAGATGTCGCCGAAGGAATTGAGCTATGGCACGCTCGGCCCGAGCCTGATCGAATACGGCAAGATCCGCAAATACGCGGCCGCAGATGCCAAGGCTGCCTATGTCAAAATCTTCAATGCCCAGTCGGTGCTTCCATGCTCGAACATGCCGCGCTTCGGCTTTCACAAATTTCTCAGTGAACAGCAGTTGAAGGATGTGACGGCGTTCCTGTTCGATCCCGAAAGTCCGGTCAACAAACCGTAAGTCGTCGCGGGGGGTGTGTTAGTGTTGGGAATGCCCAAGGGGCGCTTGGTCAGATTTTTGACATCGTGTTTCGGAGGGGCAGGTGTTGGCCAGTTTGTATCAATTCTCGGACTTTGAAGCAGGGATTCGGATATTTAGAGAGGACGAGGGCGGTCGCAAGTCAGCGCCGTTTAATGGCATCAAGTGGGATTTCAACTACGCAAGCGAGATATCGAATGTTGGCCTATACATGATCTGGCCAGACTTCATTGACGCAAATCGCCATTCGCTTCCGACGGACAAGGCCTTGCCCGTCGACGCGTATCTTTGCGCACGGATGTTCATTGTGGTTGACGAGATGCGTGCCCAAATGCACCGATCACGCATCAAGATTGGAACACGATTCTATTGCTGCGAGGGTCCGCGTCGCGTTGCCGAGGGCGAGGTCAACATGATCACCGGCCTCCACCTTGAAAGAGTAACGTCGACTTCTGAATTGTCTGATCTTACCAAATCCCAAGTCGTGGAAATGATCCGTGCCAATCGTTCCGTCGAGGCAGTTCGAGCCATTCGTCTTGCAACAGGCGTAGGTTTGGTCGAGGCAAAGACGCAGTTAGAATCCATTATCGGCGAAATGCTTCGCAACTCCGGGCAAGTCTAGCAATTCATGCTGTGCTTCTGCCCCCCAGACCGACTGTGCTCAGAGCATCAGCGGTTGAACACTTTGTCCCGCCAGTCTTCGTTCGCCGGTTCTCGTTGCCGGGCAACCTTCGGCTGCGGCGGCAATGGTTCTCCCTGAGGCGCAGGCGCGTAGCCGGGCCGCTGAGGCTGCAACGCTTGCCCTGTTCCATACGGTGGCGTCGTCGCAGACGGTGAATATGGCGCAAACGGCTGTTGTTGCGGTTGCTGCGGCATGTTCGGTCGCGCGACGGCGGCGCTGCGAACCGCAGGCGAATATGCGTCCGAAGTCATGCCTGGTCCCGGCACCCCGGGTGCTCGTGCGATCACGGCAGGCGCTGCAGCACCCCAAGTCACGCTGCGCTTCGCCAGCGGAGCCGCTGACGCCACTTGACTGCGCGCTTTCGTATCCCGCGCCAACGCATCGAATTCCGGCAGCGTCGTTGCCGTCGTCTTCGACTTCATATGCACGACCCGATACCCCTTGGCGCGCAACGCTTCGAGCAAGCCCGGCAAGGCCTGCGCTGTCGCCGGCTGAATGTCGTGAAACAGCAGAATGCCTTTGCCCATGTCGGCCAACCGCGCCAAGACCTCGCGGTGAATTGACTGCGCGTTCTTGGTTTTCCAGTCCTCGGAATCGATTTCGATCGAGAACACGCCCATCGCGCGGGTTTGTGTGTAACCGATCATCGACTTGGTATCGGCGAGATAGGGAAAGCGGAAGAACGGCGCGATCGGCTGGCCCGCCGCTGCGGTCACCGCGCTGAAGCCGAGTTCGATTTCCTTGCGCGCCGTCAGCGGCGTCGCCTTGCGCAGGTTGGCGTGGCTCCAGGTGTGCGTGCCGACCGTATGACCTTTGCGCATGATCTGCCGGACGATATCGGGATCTGCGATCGCCTGCGAGCCGACCATGAAGAAGGTAGCTTTGGTACATTGCGCCTCGAGGGCATCGATGATCGGCTGCGTGTGCGGACGCAATGGACCGTCGTCGAACGTGAGCACGACTTCGCCCGGCGCGAGCAAATCGATGTCTTTATACTGCTGATGCCCGAAGTGGGGTCCGTTCGACGTATCCACCTCGACCACGCGCGAGACGCCAAGCGCCTGCCCCGGATTAAGGCACTGAGCGACCCGTGGAGCTGCAATGGCGTCTGTGCCGGGCGGTGCCGATATGAGACCGATGCCGATCGCACCCAGGAGCGTGCTCCAGGCGGCGCGTCGCATAAATCCGCGCTGGAGAAATTCCAGGGCTGACGGCATCCATACCTCCGGCAAGTGTTGCGCGAATCGGTGCGCGTAGACCAATTTATTGACGCTTCTGCCACGCGACTATGGCATCAGCAAGCCGGCAGTCTGCGGCCAAGTTCCGCCGGGCGCGAAACGGTGCTGTTCTGCAACGCCATGCAATGTGCGGTGCCTCAGCGGCGCGCGGACGGTCCGTGGTGCCCCACCAAGTGTACACGCGTGTTCGGCACGTCGACGATTTCGCCTGACCGGCTGACGTCAGGCAAAGCTGCCCGCGCGCGCGTACGCGGCCCCACCGAGTGTGCCCACCCGTAAGCGAACATGGTGATCAGCGCGCTGGCCGCGAAGAAGTAGATGCCAGGCTCGACGCGCGCTTCCGAGTATCCGGACGAATTGACGTAAAAGATGATCAGCGCCAGCACCATCACATCTGTCATCGAATAGCGCCCTAGCCATTCCATGGCCGCGATCGATTTGACGCGGAATTCGTGCGGCATGTCCGGCGACGTCACCAGCGTCAGCAGGTAGAGCAGCTTGAGAAACGGAAACACAACCGAGAACATCATGATCACGACGCAGAGGAAGAACTCTTCGTTGGAGTAGAGCGCATAGATGATACTCAGGATCGAATGCTCGTTTTTCCACACGAAAACCGTGGTGAACTTGATCGCCGGCATGAAGATGCCGAGCGCGAAGAACACCGTCGCCACGATGATGAGAAAGCTCAACACGAAATTGCGGAACGGCGCGGAGCGCGGCGGTTCGATGTCGGCGGCGGCGATCGCTTCCTTGGCACCCGTTCCAGTCGCATCGTCGTTGAGCCACGCGTAAGCTAGGATCATGAATAAGATGGCGGCGGTAAAAAAGTAGACACCATTCAAGCTGCTCGCGTCATAGACGCCTTGGCTTTTGATGAAGAAAATCGTCAACGACAGCACCAGCACATCGTGCATCGACCATTTGCCGAGCCATTCCAGCGCGCGCAATTGGCGAGCCGCGCGTGTCAGCTCCAGTTGTGGCAATGTCGAAAGCAGCAGCAGATACAACAACTTGAGCACCGGCAGCACGATGGAAAACACCAGCACCGTCAGCCCGAGAAACATCTGTCCGCTGCCGAGCAGCGCCGACACCGTCGACAGCAGGCTGTGCTCGGTCGTGAAGAACAGAAATTTGGTCAGCTTGATGATGGGCAGGCTGACGCCGAGTGCGAGGCACACGCTCGCCCCCACAATGGCCATCGCCAGCAAAAATCGCCGCCCACCTAACGTCATGCCCTATTTGTTCCAGCGCTGCCGTCGTCGACGTCACCCATACGACGAACCACGGCAACACTGTGGCCTGAAGCGGCGTCGTGCACCCCGAGAACAGATTTGTTGCACCCGTCTGAAGATCAGTAGCAGCCGGCCACGCACGTCGGCATTGGTTTGACAGCCGATGTTTTGGTGCGGTTGGTCATGGTGATCCCAGTCCCGGTGCGCGCCCCCTCGGCAGGCGTGGCGTTGCGGTTCGACTTGACTGAAGCGTCCACGTTGTCGACCAACTCGATCTGCTTGACGTCCTCGGGGCCGAAATCGCTGCCGTCCTCGCTCGCCAGCGCGCGCTGGGCCCGGGTGGCCGCAGCCGCCGCGCGCTCGCTCAGCGGTTCTGGCCCGCTTGACCGGAGCGCGCTGCGCTCAGGCTTTTCGACAGCGACGGCAGGAGCTTCCGTACGTATGACAACTCCCGGGGGCATGCTGCCGGCCGGTGCAACCGTGACAGCTCGTGAGTCGGCAGTCTGGCCTACCGCCGGCGTTGCGATGAACAGGCACGCCACAGCCACCGCGAGGCGGCGCTTGCCGTCCTGGTGCCAAAACCGATTTTGCGATGAAGAATTCTGTGCCATGCGACCAACCCGTTGGTGGACGAGATCGTCACTTTGCCGCAAACGAACGAACGAATCGTTTTAAAATTCAATGGCATTTGCAAAAAATTGCAAGCAATGGCAGAGCCACGTCAGTCGGTCGGCTGTAAGGCTGACCTGGTCGGACATCCCAGGAGATTGCCTGCATGCGCAAATTGATCGTTATCGCGCTGGCCTTCACAGGTCTGACAGGTGCAGCGCTCGCGACTGCCGTGCCTGCACAGGCCAAAACCTGCAAGGAACCCCTCTCTGTCACGTCGCGTTCGACGGTCAAGACTTCAGAGGAAGCACGCACCAAACGCGCCACCGACAACGCCGAAAAGAAGTGGAGCAAGGACGTGCGTGCAAAGTACGGCCTGCAATACTATTTCTGGGCCCGTTCCACCGACAAGAAAGTCGAATGCCGCCAGACACCGAAGTCGTCGATTTGCGTCGCCACCGCCACCCCCTGCAGTCTGCTATGACAGGCGCGTGTCGCCGTTTGGAGACTTGCAAAGCCGTAGGCGACCGCCGTCGCCGACCAAAGACCGTCACCAACCGGAAACTTGCGAAGCCGTAGGCGACCGCCGTGCCGACCGAAGACCGTCACCAACCGCAAACTTGCGAAGCCGTAGGCGACCGCCGTCGCCGACCGAAGACCGTCACCAACCGGAAACTTGCGAAGCCGTAGGCGACCGCCGTCGCCGGTAGGCGCCCCTGCCGGAGCGCGACGAGCGCGTGAGGCACAAACAAAGAGCAATACTTATGTCACTGAAAGCCGCCATCGTCCCTGTGACGCCGTTTCAGCAGAACTGCACTTTGCTGTTCGACGAAGAGACCAAGAGCGGCGTGGTGATCGACCCCGGCGGTGATCTCGATCGAATTCAGGATGCGATCAAGCAAGTTGGCATGACGGTGGAGGGCATCCTGCTCACGCATGGGCATATCGACCACGCCGCAGGTGCCGATGAACTGCGCGAAAAACTCGGCGTCAAAATCACTGGGCCGCACATCGCCGACAAGTTCCTCCTTGATGGGCTGGAAGCGCAGGCGCGACAGTTCCAGTTTCCAGGCGTTCGCAATGTGACGCCGGACCGCTGGCTAACCGAGGGTGAAACCATCGCCGTGGCAGGCGTCGTATTTCAAGTGCTGCATTGCCCGGGGCATTCGCCGGGGTCGGTCGTCTTCGTCAACGTCGATGCGGGCCTTGCCATCGTCGGCGACGTTCTGTTTCAGGGCAGCATCGGTCGTACTGACTTCCCCTATGGGGATAGCGAAGCCTTGATCACCAGCGTGCGAACCAAGCTGTTTCCCCTCGGCGACGATATCGTCTTCATTTGCGGTCACGGTCCTGCCAGCACATTCGGCGACGAGCGCCGCACCAATCCGTTCGTCGGCGAAAGCGCCTGACATTTTAAATGTTGTCGCGCCCATATCCGCGTCTGCCTATCGCCGCAGCACGCAGTTGCACGCGGACGCGCCAGCCGCCATACGGCAGCGATTTAAAGCAGCAAATGAGCTGTCTTAAATTGCAGCAACTGCTTAATTTTTGCGCGGTTTTCATTTGCGTGTGTTTAAATTGCCACGTTATTTAATTGACGGATTGCGAATCGATTTCCCGCATTGCCCTCTTCGGCCACGACCCACTAACAATGTCATGGATTGGTTACATGCGTTTGGGGGCGGCAGATGAAATTGACCGAAAAACTACGACGTACGATCGTCTTGGGCGGTACGGCGGTGGCAGGCATTGTGTCTGCTGCGAACGCCGATGGCAGTCTAAAAGACGCGCCGGCACCAGCCGCCGAAGCGCGCGAATTCAAATTTTCTTGGAACGCCGGATACTCCACCGATTACGTGTTCCGTGGCGTTTCCCAGTCTGCGGGTCGTCCGTCCGCCAATGGCGGTATCGACCTGACGTACGGCATCGCCTATGCCGGGATCGCATTGTCAACGATCAACTTCGGTCGCGATAGTCTCACCGGGCCGTCGCCTAACAAGGATATTGCACGCCTGGAAACGGACCTGTACGTCGGCATCAAACCGGTCGTCGGTCCCGTGACATTCGACAT
>JANYHG010000157.1 GCA_025359165.1 Hyphomicrobiaceae bacterium | reverse complement strand
GCACTCTTGGCCCACACCACGAACACGTCGGCGAGATCGTGATGGATGGCGTCGTGGTACCGGAAGACGCGCTGTTGCCGAATGTGTCGGGATTGTCAGGTCCGTTCGGCTGTCTCAATCGCGCGCGCTACGGCATCTCATGGGGCGTCATGGGCGCCGCCGAAGACTGTTTCACACGGGCGCGGCAATACACGCTGGATCGCAAACAGTTCCGCCGTCCGCTGGCACAGACGCAGTTGGTGCAGAAAAAACTCGCCGACATGCAGACGGAGATTGCGCTTGGGCTACAGGGATCACTGCGCATCGGCCGACTGCTCGACGACGGCAAGCTCGCCACCGACGCGATCTCGATCATGAAGCGCAACAACTGCGGGAAGGCCCTCGATATCGCCCGCATGGCGCGCGACATGCACGGCGGCAATGGGATTTCCGCCGAGTATCACGTCATGCGCCACGCCGCCAACCTCGAGACGGTCAACACCTACGAAGGCACCCACGATGTGCATGCGTTGATCATCGGTCGTGCCATCACCGGTTTGCAGGCGTTTTTCTAAGTCCATCGTAGCGGTTCAGAGTGACTGAGGCCGAGCGGTCAGTGCCCGCGCGGCCAACGCGATACGTTCAGGTGTCGCGGGCGCATCCAGCGGCACGTGCTGTCCCGGAGCGAGCGACGCCAGCGCATCGAGAATGGCCGAGAACACACTCGTCGCCAACATCAGCGGTGGCTCGCCGACACCCTTCGATCGATAGATCGTCGGCACGCCATTCGGGCGATGGGTCAGGCGCACCCTGAAGTCGGCAGGCACGTCCGAGGCGACGGGTATTTTGTAGGTGGAAGGCGCATGTGTCGCCAAGCGGCCGTTGGCGTCGAACACCAGTTCCTCGGTCGTCAGCCAACCCATGCCCTGCACGAACCCACCCTCGATCTGGCCGATGTCGATGGCGGGATTGAGCGATCGACCGACGTCGTGCAGGATATCGACGCGTTCCACGCGCATCTCGCCGGTCTGTGTGTCGACCAGAACTTCCGTGCACGCGGCCCCGTAGGCGAAATAGTAGAAGGGTTTGCCTGTGCGCGTTTCCCGATCCCACGTGATATCGGGCGTTTTGTAAAAGCCCGTGGCCGACAGCGAGACGCGCGCCTTTCGTGCCATGGCCGCCACCTCGCCGAACGACAGCGACCTGTTACCGGAGCTGACGCGACCACCGGCAAACAAGATCGTGTCGGCGGCGACACTCCAGTGCGTCGCCAGCAACGCCGTCAGCCTCTGTTTGATTTCCAGCGCGGCGATACGTGCCGCCATGCCGTTGAGGTCCGACCCGGCAGACGCCGCCGTCGGCGATGCATTCGGCACCATCGCCGTCGAAGTTGCCGACGGCCGCACCGCTGCGAGCGGAAGGCCCAATTCTTCGGCGACGACCTGCGCGACTTTGACGAACAAGCCCTGGCCCATCTCGGTGCCGCCATGATTGAGCAGAACCGAACCGTCCTGATAGACATGCAACAGCGCGCCGGCCTGATTCATATGCGCCAATGTGAACGAGATCCCGAACTGCACCGGCGTCAACGCGAGTCCGCGACGGAAATGACCGCCTTGTGCATTGGCTGTCGCGAGCTCGGCGCGACGTGCGCGATAACACGACGTGCGCTCGAGCTCATCGACGAGATCGCGAAGCGTGTCGGTGTCGTCGACGCGCATGCCATAGGGGGTGATGTCCCGGTTCGGCCCGAACAGGTTGAGCTTTCTCACATCGAGGGGATCGCGACCGCTAGCGTGCGCGATCGCGTCCATAACCCGCTCGATGGCCAGCACGCCTTGTGGGCCGCCGAAGCCACGAAACGCCGTGTTCGAGACCGTGTCGGTGCGCAGACGCTTCGAACCGATGACGGCATCAGGGACATAGTAGGCGTTGGTGGCATGAAACATCGCCCGATCGACGACGCCGGGCGAGAGATCGACCGAACAGCCGCAACGCGCGTTGAGCATCACGTCATAGGCCAGCAGGCGACCGTCCGGGGCGTATCCCACCTGCCAGTCGGCGCGAAAGTCGTGGCGCTTGCCGGTGGCGGCAAAATCGTCGTCGCGATCAAGGCGGATCTTGACCGGTTGCCCGGTCACCCGCGCGCCCAACGCCGCCAGCGTCGCCCACTGGCAGGCCTGACTTTCCTTGCCACCAAAGGCGCCGCCCATGCGACGCGTTTCAACCACGACCGCAGACTCTACGACACCGAGAACGCGCGCCGCGATGTGTTGAACTTCGCTCGGGTCCTGCGTCGAGGAAAATATACGGACCGTCCCGCCTTCACCCGGCACCGCCAGAGCGGCCTGACCCTCCAGATAAAAATGCTCCTGTCCGCCGATGACGAAGCGTCCGGACAAAACGTGCGGCGCATCGGACAGTGCCTGCGCCGCGTCGCCAAACCTGAAATCGTAGTCCGGCAATACCGTCGAGTGAGCTTCCAATGCCTGCTCGATGGTGACGACAGGCGTTTCTGCAACGATGTCGATCACGGCGAGACGGCATGCGCGCCGCGCCGTTTCACGATCAGTTGCAACGACGGCGAACAGCGGCTGCCCGTGAAACAGCACGCGGTCGACTGCAAGCAACGGCTCGTCGGCAAAGGCGGGGGCGATGTCGTTCTTGCCCGGGACATCAGCGGCGGTCAGCACAGCTACAACGCCGGGTACAGCACGCACCGCATCGAGGCCCAACGCAACGAGCCGTCCGCGCGCCACCGGCGACAAGCCGCACGCGATGTGCAGGGTGCCAAGAGGTTCGCGCATGTCGTCGATATAGTCGGCACCGCCCGTGACGTGCAGACCGGCCGAATCTTGAGGGTGCGGTCGACTGACCACCTCCAGTTTCTGATCTGACCCGGTTTGGGTCGCGGACATAGTTTCCGCTTGCGCTACTGGTCTCGATTGCGCCGTCATGCGCACGTGCGACGGCCGCACTCCTGCAGCTTCGCGGATTGCTTTCTCCAATAGTGTGCGGGCCAGGTGCGTGCGGTAGGCAGCACTCGCCCGGTGATCGCTCATTGGTGAAAAATCGGCGTCGAGCGCTGCAAAGGCTGCAGTCATAGGTGTCCCGGCTGCGACATCCAACCCGGCGAGCGCCTGCTCTGTCGCCTGGGCGCGCGCGGGCACACCCGCCATGCCGCCGAAAGCAACACGGGCGGCGACGATGCGGGTATTCTGCATGTGCAGTGCGAAGGCACCGAGCACGGTCGAGATGTCCTCGTCGAGACGCTTGGAAATTTTGTAGGCGCGAAACACCGTCGTCGCGTCGGGCAACGGCACCAGCACCCGGCGCACAATTTCACCGGGCTGCCGATCCTGCCGTTTGTACGACAGGAAATAGTTTTCCAACGGCATCCGGCGAATTTGGAGTTTCCCACCTGCCGTGCCCATCAGTTCCAGTTCGGCACCGAGCGCGATCAGGCACGGCGCCAGATCGCCGATAGGCGAGCCGTTGGCGATGTTGCCCCCGACCGTCGCCGATGCGCGGACCTGAGGCGACCCGAAACGTCTGACGATCTCGGCCAGGTCAGGAGCAAGACCTGCCAAGGCGGTGGCGGCCTGTGCAAGCGATGCCGTCGCTCCGATACTCAGACCACGGGGCGTCGTTCCAATTGCGCCCAAGCCGGCCACACGGCCGAGCCAGATCACGCGCTGCGGCGCGACGAGATCCTTGGTAAAGCGCAAGCCGATGTCGGTAGCGCCACCGACGAGCAGCGCATCGGGATGCAGCGCCAGCAGCGTTGCCAAAGCCTGTTCAGTGCGCGGTGCTGCAAAGAACCCGTCGGTATCGCCGGACAACAGGTCGTCGTCCGATGCAATCCCGGATAGGAGCCCGGCGAGGTGCGGCGGCAGATGGTCGGGATCGCTCCGACACGCCTGTAAGGCGGCCTCGACGATCGGTCGATAACCGGTGCAGCGGCAAAGATTACCGGCCAGCGCATCGCAGACACGTCCAGCCGTCACCGGACGCACGGCCTCCTGCCGCAACGCATAGAGGCTCATGACGATGCCGGGCGTGCAAAAACCGCATTGCGAGCCATGCAGATCGACCATCGCGCGCTGCACCGGGTGCAATGCGCCCCCGGAACTCAAATCTTCGACGGTGACGACCTCGCAACCGTCGGCTTGGCCGGCGAGCAGGATGCAACTGTTGACCGCCTCGGTGATGATTTGTCCGTCGACGAGACGTCGCAGCACTATGGTGCACGCCCCGCAATCACCTTCGGCGCAGCCTTCCTTTGTGCCCGTTTTAAGCTGTGTGATACGCAGCCAGTCGAGCAGTGTCATGCGCGCGTGCGCCGCCGAAAGTTCGACGACACGGCCGCGGTGGACGAATTTTACGGATGATCGCATGTCGGTCCTCGAAGCGGCGCACCAGATCTGGTCGCATTCTCTACGACACACCGCGAGTAAACGCCGTCGGAAAAAGCTCATACACTGCACACAGACTCCCATCATGATCTCGTGTTCACGCGCCCGCAACTTGCAGAAGCTGTGGGCAACTCACGCCGCCTGCTTGAACTAAGAACGAAATCAGAACAGATACGCCGAATGGGGATCACAATCGTTCATACTGCCGACTGGCAGATCGGTAAAACCTTCGGCGGCTTCGGCGACGAGACGGCGGCATTGCTGCGCGCGGCGCGACTGGACGCCGTCGATCGCATCGCAAGCGTCGCCTCAGCGGCTGGCGCGCGGCACGTGCTGGTGGCCGGTGACGTCTTCGACAGCGCCAAGCCGACCCCGCGAACGATCGGCCAGTTGCTGTCGCGCCTAGAGGCGCACGACGACATCGTGTGGCACCTGCTTCCCGGCAATCACGATCCGGCGCAACCGGGCAGCGTCTGGGACGATATCGCTGATGGCAAGTGTCCGGCCAATGTGCGGGCGCATACGACGCCGACACCCGTTGAAATCGAGCCGGGCGTGCTGCTGTTGCCCGCGCCGTTGCGCGCCAAGGCGATGAGCACCGATCCGACCGCCTACATGGATCAAGTCGTGTCGGCGCGCGGCACCATTCGCATCGGCATGGCGCACGGTTCGGTACGGGGCTTCGACAGCCTCGGCGAAGCGGCGATCCCGATCGAGCCGTCGCGCGCCGAGAGTGCCGGTCTGGATTATCTGGCGCTCGGCGATTGGCACGGATTGACGCCTATCAACGCGCGCACAGGCTACTCGGGCTCGCACGAACCGGACGGCTACAAAGACAACAAACCCGGACATGTGCTCGTCATCAGGATCGACGCACAAGGCGCGCGCCCGGATGTCCGCGCCATCGCAACCCAGCATTACCACTGGCGACGCGTCGCGCTGGCGCTGACCTCGTTCGACGACCTCGAACGCTACGCCGCCGAGCTTGCGGCCGATCCGGTTCCGCGCGCGCGGCTGGTGCTGAAGCTGGATATCTCCGGACGCGTGCCGCTCGCCGACTTCGGTGCCATTCGCGCGCGGTTGATCGCGCTCGGCGATGGGCTGGCGCACCTCGACGCCGATACCACGGGATTAGAAACGTCCGCCGGAAAGGATGATCTCGCAGCCCTCGGCAGCGGATCGCTCGGTGTGATCGCACAGCGGCTGGCAACACTGCGCGACAGCGGCGAGGCCACCGAGCAACAGACGGCCAGCCGCGCGCTCAGGACGCTCGCGCGATTTGTGGGGCAGACGTCATGATGCGACTACGGGCTCTCCGCCTAGCCGAAGTCGGCCGCTTCAGTGCGCCCATCGCCGTCGAAGGCTTCGGCGACGGGCTGAACGTGCTGTCGGGACCGAACGAACTCGGCAAGTCGACGCTGCTAAAGGCGCTCGACGCACTATTTAAGTATACCTATAAACAATTGAACGATCCACTACGCGAACTTAAACCGAACAACGGCGGCGCTCCACTTGTCGAAGCCGAGTTTGAATCAGACGGTCGATTGTGGAGATTGCGCAAACAGTTTTTGAGCGGTGCTTCTGCTTCACTGATTGATGTAGCAGCCGGCACGGTCTTCAAGAACGCGGATGCCGAGACGCGGTTGGCGGAGATCAAGACGGCGGCGCTCGATTTCGACCGGTTCGGCCTGCTGTGGGTCCGACAAGGTGACTTCAGCGCGCCCACCGATGACAAGGGCAGCATTGGTGCCTATGTCGCCAGCGAGGTCGAGGCGATTTCACTCGATGCGCGCGCGCGGGCGATTCACGCCAAGCTGCGCAAAGATCTGTTCGAATTGCAGACGGAGAAAACCGCAAAGCCGAAAGGCGCTTGGCTGGCAGCGACGCAGGCCGCAAAAGCCGCGCTGTTACGGCTGGAGGCGGCCGAGGCGAGCGCGGCGAAGCAAACGAAGCGCCTCGAAGAGCTTGCCGAACTTAGTGCCGATCGCGCGCGCCTGAAGGCCCCCGACGCCGTCGCCGAGCGCGCCGACAGGTTGGACGCCGCAAGCAAGCGACTTGCCAAAGCCGAAGATACGCGGCAGCAACGCGACGCGGCGGCGAAAATACTGGCCGACGCGATCAAGGCTTTGCAGGCGGTCGAGCGCGACCACAAATCCCTTTGTGAACAGATAGCGCAGTTGCAAAGGCTGACTGACGAAAGCACGTCGGCACAAGCGGCAGGCCTGGAGTTGCAACGCCGGGCGGCCTCGGCTGACGCAGCCGTGGTCCACGGCCACGCCGATCTCGCGCGCGAAAGCAACGCCATTGCAGCGCTCGAACAAGAACTCGATCGCGCTACGCTCGCGGCGCAGGCGCATCAGGCAGAGATCGAGCGCGACAAGCTGTCGGAACGTATTGCCGACGTGCGTGCGGCGCTGGCCGCCGCCGATCGCGCGCGAACCGACGCAGCGATGTTGGCAGATGTGACCACCGCACGCGTCAAAACTCTGCACACCGCCCATGCCGAACTGGCCAGTCTGGCGGCCGCGCTGGCGGCCGTGGTGCCGGAAGTTTCGATTGCGCTGGAGCCGGACGGAGCGGGCCGTGTCATCGTCGATGGTACGGCGATGGCGGCGAGCGCCATTTTTCACCCCGAGACGCCGCTCGTCATCGAGATTGCCGGTGTCGGCCGCATCACCATCGCGCCCAATCCGGCAACGGTCAGCGCCGAGCAGCGCGCGCTGCGCGAAGCTCGCCGTGGCGAACTCGAAACCGCCTACGCCCTGCTCGGTGCCACCACGCCAGCCGACGCCGACGCGCGCCTCGCAGCCAGGCAACAGGCCGAGACAACCGCGCGCGAAGCCGACATCCGCGTACAGGTGCTGGCACCGCACGGGCTCGACGCGCTTATTACAACTCATGCCGAACTGTCGGCACGGGCCGCGACCGCGATCGCCGGGTTCGACATTGCAATCCTGCCGACGCTGCAAACGCGGCTACTTGCGCAACGCAAGTCCTGCGAAGCGGCGCAGGCGGTCCTGCAGACGGCGCAACACGCTCTGAACGCCTGCGCCGTCGACATCGCCACGCACCAATCCGAAGCCGCCCATCGCAGTGCGCGCATGGCCGAGCTCGAGGCAAAGCTGGGTGACGCGGCGGCGCTGAAAGCGGCATCGGCGGCATCGAGTGACTTGCTCGCCGTGGCGCGGACGTCCTATCAGACAGCCAAGAGCGCGTCCGACGCGTGGGCCACTGCCCCGGATGCCGACCGGGTCGAAGAGTTGGCCGACGCATTGGCTGCGACCGAGCGCGCGATCAAGGCGGACGACGAGCGCCGCATCGCCCTCGATCAAGCGATCTTCGGGCTCGAACAGGCAATGCTGGCGGTGGGCGACGACGACATCGAGGGCGAACTGGCAACCGCCCGCGCCGCCGCGGCAACGGCCAGCGCGCGCCTTGCCGACACCGAGGCCGAAGTCAAAGCAATGACGCTGCTCGACCGTGAATTCCAAGCCATTACGGACGCCGGCCGGCGCGACCTGTCGGGGCCGATCCTGCAGCGGATCGCGCCCTATCTGCGACAGCTGTTTCCGGACGCAGCGCTCGAACTCGGCGACCGCTTCATACCGGCCCGGCTGCTGCGCGACGGCAACTCCGAAGCGCACGACCAACTCAGTCGCGGAACGCAGGAACAGATCGCGATACTCGTGCGGTTGGGGCTTGCACATCTGCTCGCCGACCGGGGCGCGGCGGTGCCGTTGATCCTCGACGACGCGCTGGTCTTTGCGGACGATGCGCGCATCGCGCAGATGTTCAAGGCATTGCAGGATGGCGCGCGTTTGCATCAGGTCATCGTCTTGAACTGTCGCGAGCAGACGTTCGGCGCACTGGCACGGGCACCCGGTACGACGGTACTCCGGCTTGAGCCGTGGGCGCAGTCCGCGCGCGCACATGCCTCGGCGGCGTGAGCGATGGCAAAGCCCTCGAAAACGCAATTCGTCTGTCAGAACTGCGGTGTCGCGCATTCGAAATGGGCCGGCAAGTGCACAGGCTGCGGCGAGTGGAACACGCTGCAGGAAGAGGCCGATGTGGCGGCGACCCCAGGATCCGGTCTCAAAGGCGGCGGCGGCAAAGGCCGCACGGTAGCGCTGGAAAGCCTGTCCGGTTCGACGCGCGAAGCACCGCGCATGCCCACAGGGATCGCGGAAGTCGATCGGGTGACGGGCGGCGGCATCGTGCCCGGCTCGGCGCTGCTGATCGGCGGTGAACCCGGCATTGGTAAATCGACACTGTTGCTGCAATTGACGGCGAAGCTCGCCAATCAAGGCCGCCGCGCACTTTATTTTTCCGGCGAGGAAGCGACCGCGCAAGTGCGCCTGCGGGCCGAGCGTCTGGGCTTGCGCGATGCGCCGGTCGCGCTGGCCTCCGAGACAAATCTCTCCAATATTCTGGCGACGCTGGACGCGGAAAAGCATGCCGATCTCGTGGTCATCGACAGTATCCAGACGCTGTGGGCCGACGGGCTGGACGCAGCACCGGGCACGGTAAGCCAGGTGCGTGCGGCGACGCAGACGCTGATCCGCTATGCCAAGCAGGCCGGGGTTGCGGTGCTGCTGGTCGGTCATGTCACCAAGGAGGGCAGCATCGCCGGCCCCAAGGTGATCGAGCACATGGTCGACACGGTGCTCTATTTCGAGGGCGATCGCGGCCATCCGTTCCGCATCCTGCGCGGCATCAAAAACCGTTTCGGCGCCACCGACGAGATCGGCGTCTTCGAAATGGCGCAGGAAGGACTGGTCGAGGTCGAAAATCCGTCGGCGTTGTTTCTCGGCGATCGCGACGCCAATGCTCCGGGGTCGGCGGTATTCGCCGGCATGGAGGGAACACGGCCATTGCTGGTCGAAATACAATCGCTGGTATGCCCGTCAGCGTTGGGCACGCCGCGTCGCGCGGTCGTCGGCTGGGACACAAGCCGGCTTGCGATGCTGCTCGCGGTGCTGGAGGCGCGCTGCGGCGTTTCGTTCGCCAAGCACGACGTGTATCTGAACGTCGCAGGTGGCCTTAAGATCACCGAGCCAGCGGCCGATCTCGCGGCCGCGGCCGCACTTTTGTCGTCGATGGCCAATTCGGCGTTGCCCCAGGACGAAGTGTATGTCGGCGAAATCAGCCTTTCAGGTGCCATCCGGCCGGCAGGGCACATGATCTCGCGACTTAAGGAAGCGCAGAAACTGGGATTCAAGCGCGCGGTCATTCCCGCCGGCGGCGATCTCGATGCCTCGGCCTTCTCCATGGCGATCAAGCGGCATCCGCATTTACAGGCCTTGACCGCCGTACTAATGCCTGACTGATAGGCTTTACATGAAGCAGCCGGAGGCTGCAGGCTTGATGCCCAACGTGACTGGTTTGGTGGCTATCTTGTTTGGTGGATATCTCAGGCCCGACGCGGTGCCAGGGGATTGAATCGTGCTAGCGCCGAAGCATAGAGGCTGAACCGGGCAAAGATGCCGAGGATTTGATTGATGACGGGGACCTATCTCGACGCAGCGATCATCGCGCTGGCGCTGATATCTGGCTTGTTGGCAATGTATCGCGGCTTCAGCCGCGAGGTGCTGTCGATCGGCTCTTGGATCGCAGCCGCTGCTGCGGCAGCTTACTTCGTCGTGTTTCAGAAGCCGCTGGCCGAGCACATTTCGACCCAAATGGGCATCCCGAGTGTGCAGATTACCCAGATCGGCGTGGGCGCGATTATCTTCCTGGTTACCTTGATCGTCGTTCATCTCATTACGTCGCGGCTTTCGGATCTGGTTCTGGATAGCCGCATCGGCATGATCGACCGCGTCTTGGGTTTCGTGTTCGGCGTGGCGCGTGCTTTTCTGCTGGTTTTGGTGCCGTACATGGGCATGAGCGCCGCCGTCGAAAAGAAAGAAAACCAACCCGAATGGGTCAGCCGCTCCTGGGTCGTCAGCCAGATGATCGAGCCCACTGGTGGCCCTTTGGCGGCTTACCTCAAGGCCAAGGCGGAAAATATCATGGCGAAGAAGCAGGAAAAAACCTGACCCACGCAGCGGACCAGGTCGCGGTGAATTGCCACCTGCGATTTGGTAGCCATCCGGCCCATATCCCGTTATGTGTCGGCTACGTGACGACGGTCTGCCCCCTTTCCGGTCTACCAACCCGAGACATCCGATGCCCCCCCATTCGGTGATGGACGCAGACCTTGGCCTGTTCGATCCGGACGGCGATCGCTTAAAGGAAGAGTGCGGCGTCTTCGGAGTATTCGGACACCCGGAAAGCGCTGCGCTGACTGCGCTCGGATTGCACGCTTTGCAGCATCGCGGACAAGAAGGCTGCGGTATCGTCTCCAGCGATGGCAAGATCTTCAACGCCGAGCGGCAACAGGGTCTGGTCGGCGACAACTTCAGCCGCCGCGATGTCATCGAGCGCCTCAAGGGTTCGATCGCCATCGGCCACAACCGCTATTCCACGACCGGCGAGGTGGCGTTGCGCAACGTGCAGCCGTTTTTTGCCGAACTGGATACCGGCGGCTTTGCCCTGGGTCACAACGGCAATCTGACCAACGGCCACATGCTCCGGCGCGAGTTGATCAAATCCGGCGCTATGTTTCATGCTACGTCCGATACCGAAGTGGTTCTCCACCTCGTCGCCCGCTCGAAGAAGAAACGGATGGTGGAACGCTTCATCGAAGCGCTCATGCGCATCGAAGGTGCCTATTCGTTCGTTGCCATGACTACCGACACGCTGATCGGCGCACGCGATCCCGTCGGCATCCGTCCGCTGGTACTCGGTCGCATCGGTGACGCGTTCGTGCTCGCCTCGGAGACCTGCGCGCTCGACATCGTCGGCGCGGAGTTCGTCCGCGAGATCGAAAACGGCGAGATCGTCATCATCACCAAAGACGGCGTCGAGAGCCATCGTCCCTTCGGCAAGAAGGCTCCGCGCCCGTGCGTGTTCGAATACATCTATTTCTCACGACCCGACTCGATCGTGGCAGGTCGGCAGGTCTATGACGTCCGCAAGGCGATGGGCGCGCAACTGGCCAAGGAAACACCCGTAGACGCCGACGTTATCGTGCCCATTCCGGACGGCGGCGTGCCCGCAGCAATCGGGTTCAGCCAGCAGAGCGGTATCCCGTTCGAACTCGGCATCATCCGCAATCACTACGTCGGCCGCACGTTCATCGAACCGGAGCAGCAAATCCGACAGTTGCGGGTCAAGCTCAAGCATTCCGCCAATCGGTCGGTGGTCAAAGGCAAGCGCGTCGTGCTGCTGGACGACAGCCTCGTGCGCGGCACAACGAGCATGAAGATCGTGCAGATGATGTTCGAGGCCGGTGCCAGGGAAGTGCATATGCGCATTTCGAGCCCGCCGATCACGCATCCGGATTTTTACGGCATCGATACGCCGCGTACGACCGAGTTGCTCGCGGCCAATCGCACGGTCGAGGAAATGCGCGAGTTTCTGGGCGCGACGACGCTCGCCTTCATATCGGTCGACGGCATCTACCGCGCCTTGGGTTTTCCCGGCCGCGACAACCGGCAACCGCAGTTCACCGACCACTGCTTCACCGGTGACTATCCGACCCGCCTCGTCGATCACGATGGTCTCGAAGACGAACCGCAACTGTCGCTGCTGGCCGAGATGCGCCCGCTGTGAGTGCGCCCGCACCAGATCGCCGCATGGACGGGCGGATCGCACTCGTAACGGGCGCGACGCGGGGTATCGGGCGGGCGGTCGCACTGGCATATGCGCACGCCGGCGCACACGTGATTCTGACCGGGCGCACGCAAGGCGCACTGGCGGAAATCGATGACGAAATCCGCATGCTGACCGGCAAGAATGCGTCGCTGATCACGTTGAATCTCAAACACGGCGACAAGATCGACGCGCTCGGTCCGAACCTTTATCAGCGCTTCGGCAAGCTCGATGTGCTGGTGTCATGCGCGGGCATTCTGGGCACGCTGACGCCACTCGGACATCTGTCGACCGATGCCTGGGCGGAGGTGATGGACATCAACTTGACCGCGAACATGCGGCTGATCCGGACACTCGGACCGCTGCTGGAACAGTCGACGGCGGGGCGCGCCATCTTCGTCACGTCGGGTGCCGCGCAGGCAAAAAATGCGTACTGGGGACCCTACGCCGTTTCCAAGGCGGGCCTCGATGCGCTGGTTAAGACGTACGCGCGCGAAATTGCGGCGACGAACGTGCGGGCGAATCTGTTGAGCCCGGGTCCCATCCGCACCGCCATGCGTGCCAAGGCCTTTCCGGGCGAGGATGCGGCGACGCTGAAAACGCCCGACGATATCGCGCCGACGTTCGTCATGCTGGCCGACCCCGCATTGACCGAAAACGGACGGATCTATGACTTCAAAAGTCAGAGCTGGCTGGCATAATTCCCACGCGCAGGGCTGACGCCTTGTACCGGTATTGAAAACCTTTCGATCCCACTCTCGATGGGGGCACGGACGGATGATTTTCGGCGGTAAGCACGACACACAGAGGGCGACATGACGGCCACCTACGATCTCATCCTGTCGGGCGCGACTGTGGTCAATCACGATGGTTCCGGCGTCAGGGACATCGGCATATCAGCCGGCAAGATTGCCGCCCTCGGCACACTCGCCAATGCCAAGACACGCGAAACTCTCGACGTCCGCGGACTGCATATCCTGCCCGGCGTGATCGACACTCAGGTGCATTTTCGCGAACCCGGCCTCACGCACAAAGAAGATCTCGAGAGCGGCAGCCGGGCGGCGGTCATGGGCGGCGTCGTCGGCGTCTTCGAAATGCCGAATACCAAGCCGCTGACGACGACGGCTGCGACCTTGGCCGACAAAGTCGCCGTTGCGAAAAATCGTATGTTCTGCGACTTCGCTTTCTACGTCGGCGGCACGCGCGAAAACATCGGCGACATCGCGGCGCTCGAGAAGCTCGAGGGCGCGGCCGGTATCAAGGTGTTCATGGGGTCGTCCACGGGCGATCTGCTGGTCGACGATGAACCGCACCTGGATCGCATCATCGCTGCCATCTCGCGGCGGGCCGCATTTCATGCCGAAGACGAGGCGCGGTTGATCTCACGCATGGGCATTCGTCGCGGCGGAGACCCGTCGTCGCATCCCGAATGGCGCGACGAGGAAGCGGCATTGATCGCGACCCGACAACTGGTGCGTCTGGCCGAGAAGCATCGTCGGCGCGTGCATGTGCTGCATATCTCGACGGCGGAAGAAATCGCTTTTCTCGGTGGGCATCGCGAGTGGGCGAGCGTGGAGGTAACGCCGCACCATCTGACGCTGACGGCCCCCGACTGCTACGAGCGGCTCGGCACGTACGCACAAATGAACCCGCCGGTTCGCGGTGCACGTCATCGCGAAGCGCTATGGGCTGCCATATCAGATGGCACGGTCGACGTGCTGGGCTCCGACCATGCGCCGCACACGCGCGAGGAAAAAGATCACGCCTACCCCGCCAGCCACTCCGGCATGACGGGCGTGCAAACATTGGTTCCGATCATGCTCGATCACGTCAACGCGGGGCGGTTGTCGCTGGCGCGCCTCGTGGATCTGACGAGCCATGGGCCTCAGCGCCTGTTCGGCCTTGCCGGAAAAGGCCGTATCGCCATGGGCTACGATGCCGATCTGACGATCGTCGATCTCGGGCGCACGGAAACGATTACCAACGCGCAAGCGCAATCCAAATGCGGCTGGACACCTTACGACGGCGTCAAGGTCAAGGGCTGGACGGTCGGTACTTACGTGCGCGGCCAGCGGGCGATGTGGCAGGGCGAACTTGCGGCCACGGCATCAGGGCAGCCGATCCGCTTTTATGAAGCAGGGTGACGGAATGATACGACAGCCTCGACAGATGTGTGATCAGGATCGCCTCGTGAGCTCTCGAATTGCCGCACACTTGATTGCGGTTGCAATGGCGGCGGCGGCAAGCGTACCAGGTGCGTTTAGCGTTGCCGTAGCGCAGACACCGGCTGCAGCGCCTGTTGCCGAAGCGCCGATGACGGCAATCCCAGCGCCACAACTGCCGCTGCGCTCGGGTCCATTGGGTGCGGTGAAAACCTGGGGCTATCAGCTCACCAATCTTGATCCACAGGCGTTGGCGGCATCGCCCTACGATTTGCTGGTGATCGATTACTCGCGCGACGGCAGCGACGACAAGGCGTTGACCCCGGCGGAAGTCGCCGCGATGAAAGTAAAGCCGGACGGAAGTCGCCGCATCGTTCTGAGTTATCTGTCGATCGGTGAGGCCGAGAGCTACCGCTATTACTGTAAATGGTACTGGCGCAGCCTGTGGTTTCTGCCGAACCCGCTGGCACCATCCTGGCGAGGCAATCTCAATGCCGACTGGGGCGGGAACTACGCCGTGCGGTACTGGGAACCCGCATGGCAGCAGGTGATCCTCGGTGACGGCGGCTATCTGGATCGCATCGTCAAGGTCGGCTTCGACGGTGTCTGGCTGGACAAAGTAGATTCGAGCCTCGAAGCGGTCGCCCGCAACAATAAAAGCGCCAAGCCGCAGATGGTCGCCTTCGTCTCCAATCTCGCCGCGCGCGCGCGTGCCGCTAAACCCGGATTTCTCGTCGTACCACAGAATGGCGAGGAATTGCTGACGGACCCCGGCTACCGCGCCGTGATCGACGGGATCGGCAAGGAAAGCTTGATGACCGGCGAGGATGGCCCGGGCAAACTCAATCCTCCGCAGCTGATCGAGGCACGCTCGACGTATCTCAATCTGGCGGCGACCGAAGGCAAAACTGTGCTGGCGGTGGAATATCTGGACGCGGCACCCGACATCGCATCGGCCCGCGTACGCTTGGAGAAAGCCGGCTTCGTACCGCACTTCGCCGACCGAGACCTCGGCGCGCTACGCATCGGCGACCTGCCGCCTGACGGCGTGACCAGCAGCGGCGGCCGGCCGAAGAAGCAGTGATGCCGACGTCGTCGGGAGACGCGATTTTGGATCTCAGCGGAGCCTACCGAACATGAGCGAAGCACCAACGAGCACCGTCGTGATCGAGCGCGATGGTCCGGTGACGATCGTTTCGATTGATCGGCCGGAACGGCGCAACGCCGTCGACGGTGCCACCGCGCGCTTGCTGTTCGACGCGTTCCAGGCATTCGACAACGACGATACGGCGTCCGTCGCGGTGTTCACCGGCATCGGCACCACGTTCTGTGCCGGTGCCGATTTGAAGAAAGTGGCGGTCGGCGATCTCGACCGGCAGAGCGTCGTCGGCGGTCGCGAAACGATCGCGCCGATGGGACCGAGCCGGCTCGTGCTCTCGAAGCCGGTCATCGCAGCCATCGAAGGATATGCTGTTGCAGGCGGCACCGAGCTGGCGCTGTGGGCCGACATGCGGGTGGCCTCCGAGACTGCGATATTCGGCATATTTTGCAGGCGTTTCGGCGTGCCCCTGATCGATGGCGGCACGGTTCGTCTGCCGCGTCTGATCGGCCAGTCCAGGGCCATGGATCTTATTCTGACGGGACGTCCTGTGAAGGCCGACGAGGCCTTGGCGATGGGCCTTGCCAATCGCGTGGTGGCGGCAGGACAGGCGCGCGCGGAAGCGATAAAGCTGGCGCACGAGTTGGCCGCTTTTCCGCAAACCTGCCTGCGCAATGATCGCCGCTCGGCGCTGCAGCAATGGGACCTCGATTTCGATGCGGCGCTGATCGACGAAATGCGCGGCGGCCTCGACGTGCTGGCATCCGGCGAGACAACGGACGGTGCCGTCCGCTTCGCCAGCGGCAAAGGGCGGCACGGAAAGTTTTGAAACTAAGGCAGCGATGAGTCGGCAGCGGCAAGCACGCCCTGCGGCGCGAGAACGCGCTTTCGCTGCAGCGCGCGGTTTGCTATAGCCGCTGCGGGCTACCTCTCCCCACCGAGAGGCAACTATCTGGAAGGATAGACTGATGAAGATCCCTGCCAAACCGGCCAACAAGCCGGCTGTCGCGCATTTTTCCTCCGGTCCCTGCGCCAAGCGCCCGGGCTGGTCCCTCAAAGCTCTCGAAGGCGCATTTCTCGGTCGCTCGCATCGCGCGAAAGACGGCAAGGCGCGGCTCAAGCTGGCGATCGATAAAACCAAGGCGTTGCTCGGCGTCCCCGCTGGTTTTCATTGCGCGATCGTGCCGGCGTCCGACACCGGTGCCTACGAGATGGCGATGTGGGCAATGCTGGGCCCGCGCGGCGTCGACGCGCTGTCGTGGGAAAGTTTCGGTGCCGGCTGGGTGACCGACATCACCAAGCAACTCAAGCTCAAAGACGTGCGCGTGATGACCGCCGAGTACGGGCATCTGCCAGATCTGGGCAAAGTCGATTTCACACGCGACGTGCTGTTCACGTCCAATGGCACGACGTCGGGCGTAAAACTTCCCGATTACGATTGGATTCCTGAAAATCGCGAAGGGCTGACGTTCGCCGACGCGACGTCGGCAGCGTTCGCGCAGCCCGTCGATTGGGCAAAGGTCGATGTGCTGACGTTCTCCTGGCAGAAGGTGCTCGGTGGCGAAGCGGCGCATGGCATACTGATCTTGAGCCCGCGCGCGGTCGCCCGCCTCGAAAGCCATACGCCCACCTGGCCGATGCCGAAGATTTTCCGCATGACGAAGTCGGGCAAGTTCATGAAAGAAGTGTTCGAGGGCGAAACCATCAACACGCCCTCGATGCTGGCGCTGGAAGATTATCTCGACGCGCTCGCGTGGGCCGAAAAGATTGGCGGTGCATCCGCACTCGCGGCGCGTGCGGACGCCAATGCGGGCGCGCTGAATGCCTGGGTCGATCGCACGCCCTGGATTGAGAATTTGGCCGTCGTGCCGGCGACACGTTCGAATACGAGTGTGTGCCTGAGGATCGTCGATCCCGCCGTGACGAAGCTTTCGCTCGATGCACAAGCCGCGTTCGCCAAGGCGATTGCGGCACTGCTCGACAAGGAAGGTGCGGCCAATGACATCGCGTTCTATCGCGATGCGCCAGCGGGATTGCGGATCTGGTGCGGTTCGACGATCGAGAAAAGCGACGTAGACGCTTTGTTACCGTGGCTCGATTGGGCGTTCGCGACAGAGAAGGCGAAGCTGGTCGGCTGATCGCTACGCGAGAAGGGCTATCGCCCTTCACCCATTTGGGAGCGCAGCTCCCAAACCCTCAGTTTTTTGAAATCAAATAAAAGGCGGGCGGTCCGGAGGGTGTCCCTCCGGG
>JANYHG010000007.1 GCA_025359165.1 Hyphomicrobiaceae bacterium | reverse complement strand
GCGATCCGCGTCACGTCGAACGGCAGCGGATCGCCTTCCACCATTCCCAGGGGCGTTGCATTGACGACGATGTCGAAGCCTGCCGGATCGTTGGACCCGATACGCACACTCAGCGAGGGATAGTTGGATCGCAGTCGTTCGGCGAGTGCATGCATCATGGGCACATGCGCATCGTAAATCGCAAGCTCGCCGACGCCGGCTTTGCCAAGCGACGCGGCGATCGCCGAACCCACCCCGCCACATCCCGACACCAGCACCCTAGCGCCTGCCAGCGTGCGGCCTTTTCTCGATACGCCGCGCACAAAGCCCTCGCCATCGAACATATCGCCGACGAGTTCACCGCCGCTGCCGAGTTTGACGGCATTACACGCACCCGCCACCTTGACCGTCGTGGAGGCGACATCGAGCAGCCCGACGGTCGTCACCTTGTGCGGCATCGTCACCAGCGCACCATGTATGTTCGACAGCTTGAACACGAGACGCAGAAACGCCGGATATTCTTCGGCTTTGCAGCCCATCGGCACGACGACAGCATTGATGTGATGTTTTTCGAAATACGGATTGTAGATCATCGGCGCTTTGAAGGTTCCGGTCGGATACCCCAAGTGCGCGATCAATTTGGTATGACCGTCGATCATGCGTTCTCGCAAACACGTGGCTTCAATTGCGTTCGTCGTCAGGCTTTTGCGGTTGGCTTTTCGTCGATCAGTTTCGCGATCCGGCGCAGTCCCAACTGGTAACCTTGTGTCCCGAGCCCGGCGATCACGCCATCAGCCCGCAGCGAGACGTAAGAATGGTGCCGGAAGGGTTCGCGCTTGTGCACATTCGAAATGTGGACCTCGATGACCGGTGCCTCGAACGTATTCAAGGCATCCAGTATCGCCACCGACGTGTGCGTGAACGCCGCTGGGTTGATAACGATTCCGCCAGCCGTCTCTCGCGCTTCATGAATCCAATCGATGATCTCGTATTCGCGATTGCTCTGGTGAAACTTGATTTCGAGCTTCAGTTCGCGCGCGAGTGTCCGACAATCGCGCTCGACGTCCGCCAATGTTTCGTGACCATAAATGTGCGGTTGACGCTTACCCAACAGGTTGATGTTGGGCCCATTGAGGACATAGACGAGGCGGCTCATTGGATCTCCATATGTCAGTGCGGGCGTCAGTCGTAACACAAAGTGGGGCGGAGAAAACGCGTTGCTGCAGCGCGCGTGACCACGCGCCGGCCGGTTACCTGATCGGTGGCTTCGGCAAGACCGAAAGCCCCCGCTCCATAATCAGCGTATGTTCGAGGCTGAACCACGGGCGGGGGAGTTCGACGCCGACAGTGTGCGCCTCGTCATGGTCTACGGAGTCATGGTCTACGGAGTCATGGTCTACGGAGACATGGTCTACGGAGACATGGTCTACGGAGTCATGGCGAACGAATTTTCCCAATAAGGCCGAGGTAACGCCGAACTGTACATCAGACAGCACGCGGGGGTCGTCATCGGCATAGATCTGCGAAATCAGCGTCTTGAAGCCCTCTTTAACCGCAAGTGCGTGGATATGCGCGGGACGATAGGGATGCCGATCCTGCGCGCGTAATAGTCGCCCGACGACGGTGTCAGTGGGAATGGGATACCCCGCAGGCTTGACCGTGCGGAACATGATCTGTCCCCTCGCATCGGTCGTGAACTTACCACGCAGATTCATGTCTGCCTGCTGCTCGTCCTGCTGCTCGTACAGGCCGACCGGTGACGCATGCCAGACATCGACCTCCGCGCCCACCACCGGCTGCCGCTGCGCATCGAGAAACGTGAGTGTCGCAAACATAACGGCACCCGGCGTCGGAGAGCGCACGATGGTACCGCCGTTCTCGACGCGTGGTGAGTGCATCCGCCAGAACGGACCGAGCAGATTTTGCGATGTCTCCGTCGCGCCGTTGTCGCCGTTGTTGAGCAGGCATACGAGCGACGACACGCCCAGCGATCCTGCCATCAGCACCATTTCGTTATGCGTATCGCTGGACGCTTGACCCATCTCGTTGAGGATCGCGGTCGCCTCGCGAAATTCGCCTTCCGTCAGCCTGACCTCGCGAACAAAGCCATGCAGGTGCTTCACCAGCGACAGCATGATCTCGCGCAAACGCGGATCAGCCGTCCGCTGCATCACCGCCAGAACTGCGGGAGTTAAAGCGTCCTGGCCATCAACGATCATGATACCGCTCAACTTGAAATCTTGTCGCCCTATCAGGCACTCCGCGAAGTATGCCTCAAGTAAGACAGTATGAACAGAAAGCGGCGCTTGAAAGCGAACCTTCAAACGCCGCGCTCATGGCAAAATGTGTAGGCAAGTTATCTAGGACCGCGTCAACTCAGGGGCGGAAAGGGCTGCCACTGGTCGGAGGGGTTGGGCCACCACCGACGTCTATGTTGGTGCCACCCGTGGGGCGGTTGCGGCGATCGTTCATGAACTGCTCGAATTCCTGTTTGTCTTTGGCTTCGCGCAGTTTGTCGAGGAATGAGCGGAATTCGCCAAACTCCTCCTCGAGACGCCTCATGGTCGTTTCGCGGTAGTCGTCGAAGGCGCGATTGCCGCTCGGCGCGAAGCCTGCCGCGTAGCTGCGTGAGCGGCCGCCCATGCCGTCGCCTCTGCCGCCGTTGCTACCCCAGCGGTCCATCTTGTCCGTGAACCGCTGCATTTTACGTTCAAAGCGGGAGCTCCAGCCCCCATTACGTGCGCATCCCATCCTGCCGCTCCATATCAAGTATGCCAAAATCGCCAGCCCGGCGGGCCAGAACAAAACGAACCCGAGCACCATCACGGCAATCCACGCCGCCTGCCCCAAGTCGTCCAACTTCGCTACAAGCTCAGACATCGAGAACTCCGGTTTCCCAAGTGAATTGCCAGACGAATTGCGATGCGGTTCGCGCATCGGTTGAGGTCGAGCGTTCAAGCCAAACCCTCTCGCTCAACATGTGAATGTAATTCACATTTACATTAAATGGGCATGACGAACCGCGCGTCAAGCGGTGTTCGCGTAATTATTTGGGGGTCACTCGGATCGTGACAAGGGGATGTCGGCTGGACGGTTCAGCTGACGCGCAAGCCTTCGACATAGATGATGATGGCCGCCTCCAGCAGCTCTTCGGGTTTCATCGGCACCTGCCGCGTCGTCCCGTCGCCGCGACCGAACAAGCTGGCGATGCCGTGACACAACGACCAGATGTGCAGCGCCATCATCAGAGCTGGCGGGCGTTTGGCTGCGGGCAGCGTTGCTATGACAGCCTCGCATGCCGTGCGCAGTGCGCCGAATGCCTCTTCGCTCGCTTGGGCGAGTTGCGGATATGCGCCGATCCGCAGGCCGGATTCAAACATCGCGGTGTAGGTCGGCGTGTGATCGCGGGCGAACGCCAGATACGCCGCGCCGAAGCGATGCAAAGCCGCAAGCGGTGACGGGCGCCCCTCGTCCCAAGCTTTGCGCAACGCCAGTGTGAACTCCTCGAAGCCGCGCTTGGCGACGTCGGCCATGAGTTCGTCGCGGTCTCGGAAATGGCGATAAGGTGCAGCCGGGCTTACCCCCGCAGCGCGCGCCGCCTCGGCAATCGTAAAGCCCGCCGGGCCTTTCTCGCGAATCAGCCGCAGTGCCGCATCGATCAACGCTTCACGCAAGTTTCCGTGATGATAACTGCGGCGTTTGCTGCCGTCGGAAGGATCCCATGCCATGGGCGCAGTTTACCGCAAAACAGTGATCGCGGCACTATCGGCGTCTGCCTGCACATGCAAAGCGATGTCACGCCGCTTCTTCGTCGAGGCTGCTGCGTCGCGAGATGACGATCGGCTTCTCGATCAGCCGCACATCAATATGATCGGAGGCGACGAGGCGAGGATTGTGGGTGAGCGTCGTCGCGGTGCTGTTCCGAGCGGGCGTCTGCCGATTTTGCCAGAACCTTCGGCGCGGCACTTTGTCGACGCCGATAGGGAAGATCGTCAACGTTTCCTGGTCGAAACGCATGCGCATGAAGTTTTTGTAGTCCTTGATGCGGAGCGCGGCGAAAGCGTCTTCCGCATGCATGCGGAACAGAATGCTGCAAATGGTCCAGTAAAGGCCCCACACGAAGCCACCCACCAAGCCGCCGACGATGATCTCCTGCAGCGGATAAAGCACAAAGCCTAAGATCTGCCGCACGCTTTTCGATTCCAACCCCGCGACTGCCGCCTTTCGCTGCGGCTGCACCGGTCCTTGCACGGCCGACTGCGGTGGCGCGGCGCGGCGCAATTCGCCGGGCTTCGCCTTGTCACCGTACTGTTCGCGCTGTTCGACACGCGATGACGACAACGGCTCGAGCACTTCTTTGATGCTGCGGCCGATGACGCCCAACTGCGCCTCACTCTGTTGCCAGATCGCGGTTACCTGACGCTCGACGAATGGCGAGGTCCAGTTGTTCAGCATGACGAACAGGAAGCCCAACGCGAACATCGCCGTCAGGTGCGTTGCAAAATGCGCCGATCCGATCACGATTTTGGAGAACCAATGACGCCAGACCGGTTTCTCGGTCGCGTCCACATACCAGACCAGCGTGGCATAGAGGCCCAACAGCATCACGACGAGCGGAATTGATACCAAGCTCGCCTGCACCAGATAGAGCGGGAAGTACTGGAATGTTTCCCAAAAGCCCGTGAACACGCCGACGGAGTCAATTTTCCCCGCCGAAATATCGTGCCGCTCCACGATGGAGTAGAACTGCCAAGTGATCAGCCAGTAAATAATGCCGATGCCCATGGCAAACGGGAAATTAAACAATGGAAACAGCAGGTTTCGCAAACTGATCAGACGGCTGACGCCTTTAGGCGGATAGCAGACGGGCGCTTCCTGTTTCAAAATGCGCGTGCGTTTGAGCCGCTTCTTGCCGCGCAACGCCTCGTCGATCGGCTCGAAAACGCCGCCGACCGCTTCGCCTACTTCGCGTGCAACTTCAACCGTCGGAGATGATTTTGCGCCGCGCAGTTTGATATCGACGTCGTGCGCCCGCCACACCGATTCCGCCGGCAGACCGTCGCTCTCGGGGCCGACCGCCTCGACCCCGGTTTGCTCCGGCCATTTGACCGAAATCGCCTCTTTCAGAACATGGGTCGGATGCAGGAATGCACCACCACCCCCGGCGGTAAGGAAATGCACGTCGATATCGTTGGCGAAGTACCTGTTGTAGTGATGCCAATCACCCGCCAGTACAGCGCACACGCGGGCACCGCGTTTGCGCGCGATCGTGGTAATCTTGAAGAAGTTTTCTTCCTGGTCGTCCTCGCCTTGTAGATCCGCCAGGAGCCAGTCGGGCTCGGCAATGCAGATCACAAGATTGTCGCCCGGACCCATCTGCTCGGCGATCAGTTCGAAGTAGTTGATCTGGGCCGCGTCGAGATACTTGGAGAACTGGATGTCCGGCCCCCAGATCCACCAGTTGTAGGGCAATCGCAGGGCCCAGTAGCTGCGATGTTGCTGGCACTGCCAGCCGCCGATGGCGTTGCCTTTGGTTTCGCTGAGCTTATCGCGAGACGAACAGAACAGACTGTCGAATGCGTTCAGGCCGTCATACCAATCGTGATTGCCTGGAATGGCAAACAGTTTGCGCTCCGGCTTCTTGTCGAACGCCCAACTGTAGGGCGTGATCAACTTCTTCTTGTAGTCCTCGCGCGTCGCCTGGGGATAGCATTGGTCGCCGCCCATGATCAGGGTGTCGCCCGCCGGCAGCGGCACTGCCAGACCCGGCACTTTCAGCTTATCGATGGCCAGCAAATAGGCCATCGTGTAGGTGGACTCGAAGCCATCGCCGACATCCGAAATATAATCGATCCAGAACGCACCCTTGTCGTCGAGCGCTACCTTGTGCATCGGGTCGGCTTGGGTCGGATCGCGATAATCGTAGCGCGCCTTGAGAGCAACGCTGTCGGCTTGATCGGTTGCGGCCTGAATCAAGCGCTGATCGGCGTATTGGCCGAACACGTTCGAAACCATCGTGCGAATTCCGATGCGCGTCAGCAATCGCGGATCGTACCAACGCACCATTTGCGCAAGGCGACCGGCGCGCAGTTCCTTCAAAGCGTCGATCTGCATCTTTCCCTCGCCCCGCCGATGTACCGCCTCGCGCGCCACCGCCATGCAGCTTTCGCGATCCGTCGCATAAGAGTTTATCGTGCGTGTAAAGTTTGGCGGATGCAAGACGACCTAGCCCCGCATCGTGATCGACTTGGTGGCCTATCCACGAAGCAGGCGGTCAAACCTTGCTGAGGCTCGAAATACGATCGATCAGCCGAGGGGTGCCGCTCGGCGTCGTCGCTTCGGATGGCTCTGCGCCACCAGCCTCTGGTGCGCTGTCACCGTTGACTGCGCCACCCGAAGGCCCGCGCGAATTCGCCACACGCTCGGCCAGACTGACGCGTGGCTGCTGATCACTCCGCTTGAGAGAGCCGGAGGCCGGCAACGTCCCAGCGCCCAGCCGGCGCATCTGCTCCATGAAATGGGCACCCTGCAAGGCCAAACGTTCATTAGCTGCCGCAAGCTCGGCACGCAGTTTACGGATCAGTTCGGTCTGTTGATCGCTTTGCGTTTGAAGGCCGGTCAATCGCGCTCGCAGCGCTACCTTGCTGTCGGGCGTGTTGGCGGCATCCGAACTCCGTAGCGCAGCAAGCTCCGCAGTCAATATCTTGATCTCTGAAGCGCGATCTTCAGCCTCAGCCTTGGCAATACGCAATTCGCGCTCAACCGTGGCCCTGGCCTCATCGGGCGGTACTACTGCCATCAAGTTCGTAACCACCTCGCCAGCCGAATTTCGCCCACCTCCAACGAGGGACGGCACTCCGCCGACGATAGCCCCGGCAGCTGACTGCTGCAGTTTAGCGATCAACTCCGCCTGGTCTCGCGTCTGCGCGCGCAAGCCGTCGATTTCAGCGCGCAACGCAACTTCGCCGCTGAATTTGCTGTCGTTGAGCGCTTCCTTGTTGCGGCCACCGCGCACGGTCAATGAAGTCGAGAGCCGTTGAATTTCAGCGCCCTGCTGATGATTTATGGTGCGTGCCTCTTCGAGCGCCTGCTGTTGGCGCGACGTCGAACCGGACAATTGCTGCAATTCGCGATCGCGAGTGGACAACAGGGTCCGCGCCTCTTCGAGCCGCGCCTCGACCTTGGGCAGGCGCTCGCTGACGGTGTGTTCGAGCACGCGACGGGCGTTTTCGTACTCTTCGACCGTCGAGCGCAACGTTGTGAGTTCGCCTTCGAGCTGAGTGATGCTCGCATCGCGCCGGTTGAGGTCGATCATGTGACGGGCGCGCTTGAGATCAGCCTGCTCGATCTTGGCCTCAAGTCGATGCACGGTCATCGCGAATTCGGCGCGAAGGCGATCCTTGTCGGCCCGAATTTCGGTTTCGGTGACCGGCAGCCGCTCCTTGATGCGCTGCGTCGTGAGGCGGACGGCTCGGGACCAGAAGGCGGGCGCGAACATCAACGCGAGCAGCGCGGCGGTCAGAAAGCCCAGCGTCACCAACATGATCGATTGAATGGAAAGCACTTCGCCGCCCTTATGCTTCGCCGACTGCGCTGCGTTTTATCTTGGGTCGTCCGGTCGTGCTCGTGGTCGAAACTCGCATATCAGAAAACAGGTCCAGGCTTTTTCAAAGCACTGTTTTCTGGTAGCACCTACGTCTTTCCGGTAGCACCTGCGTCCCTGCAATCCAAAGCGACACGCAATCACGCGCTGCAGATCGGTGCAACCCTACACGCCAACTTGAAGGCCAGCACGTTTATATTGGACGCTGTCCCCGCAAAAATGACGCCACCCAAGGGCTTCGGCAACAGAAGGGCTTCGGTAACAGAAGGGCTTCGGCAACCTTGTGCGAAGGCGTCAGAAGGGGTTCCATGTCGGCTTGTGCGTGAACTTGAGGTAACCGACGTTGGCACCGAGGCGCAGGCCGACGCCGGTGCGGATCGGTGCGATCGTCACGTGATCCCGCGTCAGCAGCGTCATGCCCAGCCCGCCCACCAGATAAGCCGAACCATCGACACCGCCGAAGCGCTCGTAGATCTCGTTCGGCGAGTGCAGGTTGTAGACAAGCATCATGACTTTCGAGCCGGCACCGCCGAAGTCGTAGCCCACTGACGGCCCCTGCCAATAGACGCGGCGCGTGCCTGCGTCGCGTGTGTAGAGCGTGCCCTCGCCATAGCGCAGTCCGGCAACGAACGCGCCACCGCCCTCTTCGCCGAGAATGTAGCCGTTGGGGCGGCCCTGACGCTTGAAGGCGTTCTCGATCACATTCCCCAAGCCCTGGCTAACGGACCCGAAGAAGCCGTGACCAGCACTCATAATATCCGTGGACGAGTACGTGCCATCATCACGGCCACGATCATAATCGCCGCGCTCATAGGCACGCGGCTCGCGATCATCACCACCGCGACTGTAGTCAGGCGGCGCGCCGTAAGGTTGTCCGTAGCCTTGATTGGACGCGACCGGCGCATCGCGATAACTGCCGCGCGGCTCGGCGTAAGGAGCCGGCGGTGGCGGATAGGCACCGTCCGGCCGGTAGGTATCGTTGCGCGGCGGATAGCTATTTGGAGCGGGAACCGGTTGTAGCGGGACGCGCTCATAGGATTCGTAAGGTCGCGTCGGCTCACCGTAACGTGGCGTGTAGCCATCAGCTGGAGCCTGCGCGTACACCGGCGCGCCCCCCCCATTGGAAGGTCCAGTGCCGTCGGTACTGCGCGATGTCAGGACGCCCAGGCCAGCGCCCGTTTCGGTGGGCTGATAGGCATCGTTACGGCGCGGCTTATTAGCGCGCGGTGCCGGGGGACTATCGAGGTAGGGCTGATTGACGTCGCTGACTTGAGCTGTCGCCGGTGCGCGCATGACGAGCGGCACCGTTACCGCCACCGCCAGCGCCGCTACCAATCGAAATCCGCGATCACTCGAGCGAGATCTGAACATCGTAATTTCCAGCCTGACGCGCCTTGGGACGCACGATCGGGGTCGACGAATTCTCTTCACCCACCCAAACCACCTCGCTTTGGCATACTCTGAGTCTTTTGCGGAAGTGTTACCAAAGTGTGGCTGAAAGATGAGAAGTGAGACGTTTCGCGTCTGCGACGACAATCGGCGTAGAGTTATCGGTGCGGCCGGATTGTCGCTTTGGCCAATCGCGCATGGGGGGGCACCACATAGCGCACGATCTCGTCAACCACGCTGTTGGGGGCGCGGGAGACGCTCACGACCAAGGCTCGTTCGTCGCGCGCCGGCTCTTCAAGTGTCGCAAACTGGCTGTCCAGCAACGATGTCGGCATGAAATGATGTTGCCGGCGGCTGAGGCGATCGCCGATCAACGCCTTCGACCCTTTGAGATAAACCAATTTCACGTCCGAACGGCCGTGCAGTACCTTATCCCGGTAAGCGCGCCGCAGCGCCGAACACGTCACCACCGCGCGTCCACCATGCAGGCGTTGCAGATCGAGCCAATGCCCTATCGCTTCCAGCCACGGCCAACGATCTTCGTCGGTCAGCGCCACACCGGCACGCATTTTCTCGATGTTGGCGGGGGGATGAAAATCGTCGGCGTCGCGGAAAACCCAACCGAGTTTACGGGCGAGACGTTGACCGGTCGTCGTCTTGCCGGAGCCCGAAACGCCCATCAGCAGTAGCATGGTGGGACGCGCGCCGCGCTTGGGCAGTGGCTGCATCATCATGATTTGACACTACCAGATTTAGGCGGCTCTACATGACCGCCGAAGCCCTGCCGCATGGCCGACAGCATTTTCTCGGCGAACGTGTGCTCCTGACGCGAGCGGAAGCGGGTGTAGAGCGCGCTGGTCAAAACTTCGGCCGGCACCGCCTCTGCGATCGCGGCCTCGACGGTCCAGCGGCCCTCGCCGCTGTCGTCGACATGGCCGGAATAACCTGCGAGATTGCCATCGTCAGCCAGAGCGGACGCCGACAGATCCAGCAGCCACGAGGTGATCACGCTGCCGCGTCGCCAAACTTCCGCAATGTCCGCGGTATCGAGATCCAGCCGCTGCTCGACCGGCAACTTGGGCGAATTGGCGTTGCGCAGGATGTCGAAGCCCTCCGCCAGCGCCTGCATCATGCCGTACTCGATGCCATTGTGGATCATCTTGACGAAGTGGCCGGCACCGTTCGGGCCGGCGTGCAGATAGCCCTGCGTGGGGCGCGCGTCGCGGCCGTCTCGGTTTCTCGTCACCGCAATGTCACCACAGCCCGGCGCGAGCGTTCCGAAAATCGGATCGAGGTTGTCGACTATGGTTTTCTCACCGCCGATCATCAGACAATAGCCGCGCTCGAGCCCCCAAACGCCGCCCGACGTTCCGACATCGACATAATTCAACTTGCGGGCTTTCAGATCGTGGGCGCGGCGAATGTCGTCTTTCCAATTCGTGTTGCCGCCGTCGATGATGATGTCGCCGGGCGCGAGCAAAGTGGCGATTTCGGCGATTGCGGCCTCGGTAGCGTTGCCTGCGGGAAGCATAATCCAGACGACTCGCGGGGGCGTCAGAGACGCGACCAGATCTACGAGAGAGGCGCACGCTGTCGCGCCCTCAGCCGCCAAATTTATCCCAGGGGCTGGATCGCGATCGTAAACCGAGCACGAATGAGCGTCGCGCATCAATCGCCGCACAATATTGCCGCCCATGCGGCCCAAGCCGACCATCCCCACCTGCATCGAACATCTCCAGTCACTGTCCGTGCCCGATGCCGCATCGAAATGGACAAGTCAACCGACATCGCCCTCGCACATCCGTTGGGTAGGTGGACATCGGCGATCCCCATTTCGTGATCGCGCGTGAGTTCGAGACCACGAAACCAACCTACCGGGACGCTCGTTTCAAGTTTGCAAATTGCGGAAACAAAACTTCAGAGGTGACGAGCATGAAGCGTTCTATTTTAGCACTCTCAACTGTGGCGATGCTGGCATTTGCAGTAGTACCGGCGCTTGCCGATGCGCCTTACGGCAACAACGACGGCAAATATGATCTGAATACTTCGAATGGACAAAAAAAATTGTTTTACGACAACAAGAGCGGCGGGTAATCGGGGAACGTTGACAACGCCGCCTTGCTCGCCATGGCGGCGTTTTGCGTTCAATGCTGATGCCTGAGGGTTAAAACGCCAGCTTGTCGCCGATTGGTCGTCCTTGCAGAGGCTCGCCTAATCGGATGATCTCCCACTCGAGTCCGACACCGGAATGGCCTTGCACACGCGCACGCACCGTTTCGCCGAGGCGTTCTATGTCCTCACCGCTCGCGTTCTCATCATTGATGAGGAAGTTACAGTGCATTTCGGACACTTTCGCGCCACCGACGCGAAAACCGCGCATCCCCGCCGCGTCGATCAGTTTCCAGGAACTGTTGCCGGGCGGGTTTTTGAATGTCGACCCGCCCGTCCGCTCTTTGATTGGCTGGTTGGCTTCACGATAGTCGGCAACTTCCTGCATCTGTTCGATGATGTGTGCGGGCTCACCAGCGGTTCCCTGATAGGTCGCTTCGGTAAAAATCCAGTCTTGTGGAATTCCGCAATGCCTGTAGGTGAATTTCATATCGGCGAGTGTTAGAACGTGGACGTTGCCCTGCCGGTCGGCTGCTCGCGCGCCGACAAGGCAATCTTTTGTTTCGGTGCCGTGAGCGCCTGCGTTCATGCGTAGTGCACCGCCAATCGATCCCGGAATGCCGCGATAAAAGGCCAGCCCCGCGACACCAGCATCGGCGGCTACGCGCGCCACCTTTGCATCAGGCACGATGGTTCCCGTCCGGATGCGGTGGCCCGGCTCGACTACGGTTTCACCGAAGCCACGTCCGAGACGAATGACGACGCCGCGCACGCCGCCGTCGCGGACCAGTAAATTTGATCCCAACCCAATAACGAAGACAGGCAACTCGGTCGGCGCGTGTTTCAGGAAATACGCGAGATCGGCCTCATCCTGTGGACTGAACAGCACTTGTGCCGGGCCGCCCGCACGGAACCACGTGATCGCGTCCATCGGAGCATTCGGCGTCAGCCGACCTCGCAGGTCGGGCATGGCGGCACGCAATTCGGCAGTGATGTCGGGAAAGCTCATCAAGATTGCTCGATTTTATTAAGTCATTCCGTCTACGCGTGGCGTGCGTCGGGATAAAGAGGCGGTTGGCTCATCATTTCGCAAAACCCGTCGCCAGCCAGTTCGGCAGCGCATGCGCCCATTCGGTGCTTTGTCCGGCACCAAAGCACAACACCGTGTCGCCAGGTCGGCCGATGGTCTTGATGACAGCGGCAAGGTCAGTCGGCGCTTCCACCGATCGCACGTTGCCGTGACCAGTCTTGGCGATCGCCTGCGCCAATGCATGGTGGGATATGCCCTCGATGGGCGCTTCGCCTGCGGTATAGAGCGGGCCGATAATGACGGCGTCGGCATCGCCGAATGCGGCGGTAAATTCACCAAACAGATCGCGCAGGCGCGTGTAGCGATGCGGTTCGCAGATGGCGATGACACTGCCCCCGCGCGACACCCCTGCGCGTGCGGCTTTCAACACGGCCGCGATTTCAACGGGATGGTGGCCGTAGTCGTCGAAGAAGTCGATTTCGTTCCAGGTGCCGGTCGGCTGATAGCGGCGCTTGACGCCCGCGAAACTCGCCAATCCCTGGCGTATCTGGGCGTCCGTCAGTCCGACTTCCAGCGCGACCGCAATCGCCGCCAAGGCGTTCGCAGCGTTATGCTCGCCGGGAACAGGGACTTTCAACGCTTCGAGTTTGCGCGCGCCGCCAGTGACGCGCGCGCCCAAGCCGACGTCGAAGGTCGTGTAACGCCCGGCGACGCTCACATGTGACAAACGCAAGTCGGCGTCGGCACTGGCTCCATAGGTTAGCAACCGCTTGCCGTCGCGGCGCAGCCCGAGCTTCTCCATCAAGCCGCGCGCTACCGGGTGATCGATGCACGCCACCGCGAGGCCATAGAACGGGATTTGAGTGAAGAAGCGGGCGAATTCGCGATGCATGTTCTCGACCGAGCCAAAATAGTCGAGATGCTCCGGATCGATGTTGGTCACGACGCCGATTTCTGTGGGCAGCGCGACGAAGGTGCCGTCGCTCTCGTCGGCTTCCACGACCATCCAGCGGCTTTTGCCCAGCCTCGCATTGGTGCCCCAATCGAGCACGATGCCGCCGGTGATGACCGTCGGGTCGACACCGGCTGCCGTTAGCAGATGCGCGATCAGTGACGTCGTGGTGGTTTTGCCGTGCGTGCCGGTGACCGAAATGGTTGAGTAAAGCCGCATGATTTCGGCCAGCATGTCCTGCCGGCGGATAATCGGCAGCGCCTTTGCCTGTGCCGCGTCGAGTTCCGGATTACCCGGCTTGACCGCCGTGGAAATGACGACAAGCTGCGCACCGACCAGATTGATCGCGGCGTGGCCGACAAAGACACGGATGCCGAGCTTGCGCAGTCGTTGGACGTTGGCGCCGTCTTTCTGGTCGCTGCCCTGTACGCTGTAGCCGCGCGCCTGCAATACCTCGGCAATCGCACTCATGCCGATGCCGCCGATGCCGACAATATGAATCGTGCCGAGGGTTTCAGGCATGCGCATGAGGCGGCGGCTTTCTCAGTCATAAGCTATTTGTGTGAAACTTCTCGTTCGGCCGTCTTATCACAGTGTCGGAGCATCATCCGGCCATAGCACATTGAGCGCGAACGTGTGCACGTCGAAGGGGGGCGCAGTGACAGGATCGTCGTCGCTAAATGTTGCCGCCAGCAGCCATTTCTTGCCTGCAAGCGCGAATACTTCCAGCGTCCGCGCGATAGGGTCCACATACCAGCAGTGCCCGACACCATACTCGGCATAGATGCCAAGTTTACTTGTGCGATCGAGCGCCTGTGTCGATGGCGACAATATTTCCGCCAGCCAGTCCGGAGGCGTTTCTATGAAGGCCGTATCGGGAAGCGGTGTCAGTCTCTCGGCCTTCCACCCGGCGATATCGGGCACCACGATATGCCGTCCGAGATGCAGCTCGGGCTCGACCATAAATATCCAGCCTCCTGGACCGCCTAGACCGCGCTCAAACGGAAAATTCACCTCGGATCCCAGGTTCATCGCGGCTCGGCCATGACGGGGAGATGGACGCGAATGGGCATACAGCGCCCCATGCACAAGCTCGCCAACCACGTTCGCAGGAAGCGCCTCGATGTCGGCGTGAGTGGCTATGCGGACTTTGGGGGCCAGCGTCATTAAATAAACCTGTAAATTTAGGCCGCAGATGGGTGATTGAATCAATACACTAGTTCACGCATGATATTCATCATCCGCGCTCCGCTCAAACCGTCGCGGGGGTCCAGCGGCCCATCAACTCTTCGACCAGATTGGCGAGCAGTACGACCGCGTTCGGTCGCCCCTGGCCACGTGCCGCCGCCGCCATCGTGGCGAGCTTGTCGGGCGCTTCGAGCAAATTGCCGATCTCGGTCGCGAGGCGGTCGATGGTGATGTTTTTCTGCTCGAGGCACACCGCACCGCCGGTATCGGCGAGGCGGCGAGCGTTGTTGAGTTGATCGTTGTCGATCGCATTCGGCAGTGGCACCAAGATCGCCGGACGGCCCATCACGGTCAATTCGGCCACTGTCGATGCGCCGGCGCGGCCGATCACCAGATGCGCCTGCGCCATCGCCTCCGGCAAGTTGGAAAAAAATGACTGCACGTAGGCGTGAATACCTGCGGCGTTATAGGCAGCCTCGACGCGGGCGACGTCTTCTTCGCGTGCCTGCTGCACGATGCGGAGTGCGGCACGCGCATCCGGCGAGTAGGTGGCGAGCACCTGAGGCAGCGTATCGGAGAAAAACCGCGCCCCCTGGCTGCCACCGAAGATCAAGATCTGGAACGGCCCTGATGCGTTCGGTGGCGTGTAGTCTTCCCTGGCCCATTCGAGCACGATGTCGCGGACGGGATTGCCCGTGAAGCGCACCTTGGTAGCCGTGCCGACGTCGATGCCCTTCACGCCCTGAAACGAGGTGGCGATGGCGTTGACGCGGCGGCACAGAAAGCGATTGGCGCGTCCTAGCACGGCGTTCTGTTCGTGAATTGCGGTGGGAATGCCGCGCATCCGGGCGGCCAGCATCGGTGGCAGGCTCGGATAGCCGCCGAAACCGATCACCGCTTTCGGGTTCACGTCGCCGAGGATCTGGCGCGCCTTCGCGACGCCCTTCGCAAGGGTCAGGCCGGTGTTCGCGGCGGCGACTGGCGAGCGGCCGTTAATGGTCGCGGACGGCACCTGATACACGTTGCGCGCCGGAAAATTCGATCCGTAGCGATCGCCGCGCATATCCGTGATGAGATCGACAGCAATGCCGCGGCGCTTCAGTTCCTGCGCCAGCGCGAGGGCGGGAAACAGGTGCCCGCCGGTGCCGCCGGCCGCCAGCATGACGCTATCGGTCTTGGTATAGATCTGCGGGTCGGGCTTGTGCTCCGGCGGCGCGGCTGCTTTGTCGTCGACCTTTTTGGCGTCGTCGATGGTCATGGTCGTCACGCGAGAGCCTTTTTCGTAAAGCCTGGCAGGGCTGCGGCCAAGGCCCTGAAGTGGTCACCGCGATGCTCGAAGCTCTTGTACTGGTCGTAGGATGCGCAAGCCGGTGATAGCAGGATCACGGGCTCGACGGCAGGGGAGGCGGCCGCATCGCGTGCCGCGTGATGCAATGCTGCCTCCAGGGTGCCGCTGATTTCGTAGGGGACCTTGCCATCCAGCGTTTTGGCGAAGTCGGCTGCGCATTGGCCGATGAGGTACGCCTTGGCGACGCGACCGAACAGCGGGGCCAGCGGCTCAATACCGCCGTCCTTAGGCACGCCGCCGGCGATCCAGTAGATATCGCCGGGAAAGCTCGCGAGCGCCTTTTCCGTGCTGTCTGCGTTGGTGCCCTTGCTGTCGTTGACGATGACGGCGGGGCCGAGGTGACCCAACTCTTCGAGGCGATGGGCAAGGCCGGGAAAAGAGCGGAAGCCCGCCGCGATGCTCGGACCATCGAACTGCAATGCGGCCAGCGCCGCGAAAGCGGCAGCAGCATTTTCTCCATTGTGTACGCCGCGCAAAGAACCAATGCCCGTGAGATCGGCTACTTCGCGCAGACCGTCGCGCTGCGTGCGTGCAAAGAGGATCCCGTTTTCGGCGAACACGCCCTGTACCGTTGTTGGCGAAATAAGAGTTCGCGGTCTGCCGTTGCCGGAACAATCCTGCGACGCCTTTAGACAAAGCGGGTATACAACGCCAATGACGGCGTGGCTTGCGCCAGCGACAATCCGGCCCTTCACGGCCGCGTAATTTTCCATCGTCCCATGCCGGTCGAGGTGGTCAGGGGTGATGTTGAGCAGCACGCCGACGGTCGGCCGCAAAAAGGCGTCCGAGCACAAATCGATCTGGAACGAACTCATCTCGATCACGAAATAACGCTCCGGGGCGGGCGCGGCGAGCGACAACACGCCGACGCCGATATTTCCACCCATCTGAACGTCTTTTCCGGCGGATTTGAGGATGTGGGCGATCAGCGCCGTGGTGGTCGACTTGCCATTTGTGCCGGTAATGCAGACCACGGGGCAGTGCTTGTCGGCCTCGCGGGCGTCCGGCCACACGTTCGCGCGCTCGCGGAAAAACAACTCGATGTCGCCGATGATCTCGACATTTGCAGCGCGGGCTTTCTCAACCGCCCAATGCGGCTTCGGGTGCGTCAGCGGTACGCCGGGGGCGAGCACGAGCGCCGCGAATTGGCTCCAGTCGGCTGTCGTCAGGTCTACCAGCGGCAGACCGGCTTTTTCGGCAGCCACGCGCCCCGCCGCGCCGTCGTCCCAGCAGGCAACCGTCGCGCCGCCATCACGCAGCGCTTGTGCCGATACGATCCCCGACCGCGCCAAGCCGAATACGGCGACCCTTTTGCCTGCAAACGTGGTGATCCGAATCATGCGGCGCACCTTAGCGCAGGCGCAGACGGCGTGCAGCCGTCGGTGCGTGTTGCTGCGACCGGTTGGGATACCAAGTCAGCGCGCACATTCAACGCCTGAACACCAGTAGGATAACGGAGGATGTGGCGTCGACCAGCCATCACCGCAGCTTCAACGTGGATAGTGCGATCAGCGACAGGATCACGGAAATGATCCAGAACCGCACGACAACTGTGCTTTCAGCCCAACCCTTCTGCTCGAAATGGTGGTGCAGCGGTGCCATGCGGAACACCCGCTTGCCGGTCATCTTGAAGCTTGC